>JAEEQU010000002.1 GCA_016285415.1 Alphaproteobacteria bacterium
TATTAGAAATAGAATATCACTTGACCACCAATGGACATTTCTTTGTATTTATCCAATTTGGCCACACCGCCATATCCCCAAATACCTGATTCGGTTTGATAGTAATCCAAGTTTTTGCCATCGGCACTATCAAAGAACGATGTTTTCGCATACAAGTCCAATGCGAACCAATCATTTGGTTGATATCCAACGGCGGCCTTGATAGATGCCTGATTATGCCAATCATAATTTCCAACCAATGCTTCTATATTCAATGTCCAATCTTCAGACAGAACACTGAACACACCAGCACCCGCTTCAAAGAAGAATGTCCGTGCGGCATCATCGTCATATGCCAAGAACATCGCTTCTTCGTAACCGCCTGCGGTCTTTCCTTTGATACCATTGCCATACATTTCATCATCAAAATTCATCAACCAACCACGCGCGATACCATAAATAGTTGATTTAGAAACTTTGTATCCGAACTTTAAATCCGCGATAAATTCATTAGCAATATCTTGTTGTCTTTCATAATACCCAGACAATGTAGCAATCCATTTATCATTGTCTGCGAAACGCCATTGTACCCCAGCACCATAGATATTGAAACCACTGTCATCCATTTTATCATCTGGGGTGGTGCTTTGTGACCAATCAAATTTATATTTGGTTGAATCATAACGCCCCATTAACAATACACCAAAACGATCAGTGATTCCGAAACTGAAATCTTCCTTAATCGCGATTTGATCCATTGTCCATTTTGCTTTTGTATCATCCAATGTGACCCCAGCCGCCGGTGTAATTTCAAAACTGTACGACGCCTGATTAGACGCGATATCCGTTATAGAACCAAACTTTCCTTCGGTTGGTTGAAAGAACGGATGCGCCAAATAATATTTACGTTTCACGCTTTTACGAACCGATTTATTTCTGGTTGTTGTTTCGGTACGTGTTGTGGTTGCACCTTGGTATCCGTTGCTATACATCTGGCTTCTGTTTGCCGCTTGCTGACCATAATATTGGCCATTTGATGTACCATAGGCACCATAACCACCGGTATTTGAATAAGACCGTGTCGTCGTAGAACGTGTCGTTTGATATTGCGTGTAATTTGAATTATTCTGATTACGCGCGGCATACGACACACCCGAATAATTTGCACCAAATGCTGGCACTCCCACGGCCAACACAGCCGCAAAACCCAATGCAGGTAAACTTAATTTCATTTAATTTTCTCCTTTTTGATAATTAGATTATATCACAAAAACAGTAAATAACAAAATTAAAAACAGTCAATTTATAAAATTTGACGTTTGCCCTTGGCATCGGCGGCACTAACTATGCCTTCCTGTTCCATACGTTCCATAAATCCGGCGGCCTTGTTATACCCGACACCCAAACGGCGTTGAATATACGAAATTGTTGGTTTTTTATCCCGCAAGACATACTCTTTGGCCATCGCATATAAATCACCACCATCGCCCGATGATATTGCACCACCACCGCTGGCGGCCGCGTCATCCACGTTATCAACAACGCCTTCCACATATTCCGGTTCACCTTGGGCGCGCAAGAAATCACCGATACGTTGTAATTCTGGATTATCTATGAATGCCGCATGGATACGCACCGGCAACCGTCCAGATTCACTGAACAACATATCCCCCTTGTCCAACAGGTTTTCTGCACCTTTTTCGCCAAGGGATGTAATTGAATCTTGGATACTGCGTGCCTGGAACGAAATACGTGTTGGGAAATTCGCCTTAATCGCACCAGTAATAATTGTCGCATCCGGACGCTGCGTCGCCATAACAAGATGGATACCCGCCGCACGCGCCTTTTGTGCGATACGTTGCAGACACACATCTACTTCCTTGCGCGCAACATTCATCAGGTCAGCGACTTCGTCAACAATAATGACAATGTATGGCATATCCGACAAATCAACTTCCTGTGTTTCATATAATAATTCGCCGGTTTCTTCGTCTGTTCCAACCGCAACCTGTTGTGTAACGGTTTCGCCTGCCTCACGTTTTGCCGCAACAATTTCGTTATATTGTTGTATATTCTGGGCATTAAACATTTGTAATTGTTTATATCGGTCATCCATTTCACGCACCGCCCATTTCAGCGCATTAACCGCCGCCACAGGATCATTTTTCACAATTGGTGTAATCAAATGTGGAATATCATCCCAGAACCCAAAGTCAACACCCTTGGGGTCAACAATCATTAATTTGCATTTATCCGGTGTAAAGTGATACACAATAGATGTAATAATAGATTGAACGAACACCGATTTACCAGTTCCAGTACGTCCAGCAATTAACATATGTGGCATTTTTGCCAAATCAAAATACATTGGCCCACCCGCAATATTAACCCCCAGCGCAAGCGGTATTTTATATTTTGAATTTACGAATAAATCATCTTCAACTAATTCGCGGAACCGAACCGTTTGACGATCAAAGTTAACCATTTCCACACCAATTAAATCCGTCCGTGGAATATGTGCAATACGGATTTTTTCCGTTGCCATTGCACGCGTCATATCATTGACGGTTTTGTTAACATCAACCATCTTGGTTCCACTTTCTGGCTTAAATTCATACAGCGTAACAATTGGCCCGGGGCGAATACCTGTGACCTTACCCTTAACATTATATTCGGCAAAATGCACCTCTAACAACGATGCCTGACGTTTTAATTCTGGTGTAACCGTATTCTTACGGAAATTGGAACTTTCCAAAAATTCTGGATCGGGTAATTCATATTCTGCGGCATCACTGTCAGACACTTTTGCAGCAACCTTGCGACGCGTTTTTTTACGTGGTTTAACCTCTTCTTCTTCCTCTTCGTCCTCTTCTTCTACTTCTTCCTCCTCTTCCTCAACTTCTTCTTCATCTTCATCGGACGGCAATTCTCGCATCAGATGGAACGCGGTCAACACCCAACGCAATACGCGCCATACAATACGAACGATTCGCGCAATATCACCAAAACTGATATGCAACAATATGCCGGCAATTATAAAAAACAGTCCCAAACATAAAATCCCAACAACCAGCGCACCACCACCAATAAGTCCCGAAATATCCGCGGCGGCAACCGCACCGACCATTCCCCCAAATGTTGCCCGTGGTGCAATCATTCCAAAACCCGCGGCACCCAAACAAACGGCGACAAACCCACGCAATATATTATATTCTGGTGTTCCATCACCACCGCCACCAAGTATCAGATTTATTCCATACCGTCCGAAACATAACAATAAAAATAATGTTGGTACGAACCCAATCATATAACGCAATGTTCCAACAAAATTCCCCATCAGCGATTGATTACCAAAATTTCCCGCCGCCGATACACCATCTAAATATGGATTATGAAGCAACAATGCCAACACGCCCCACGTCGCAACCAATGCAACCACCAGTCCGCATAACCTTTTTGCAAAGCCCTTCAAGGCGCCCGAAACACTGTCCGGTAAAAGTTTTGAATTCTCACTCATGCTATGTATTGTATCATAAAAATTTACAAAATAATAGCCCGCACCATTATTTATTTAACTGTTTATTAACGCGTCGCGATAAAATATCTTTGACGATAATTGCCGTAACCGTTCCAATAAATGCCCCCAGAATAACATCAGACGGCCAATGCGCCCCAACACATACACGCGACACACCAATAATCACCGCCAATATCCAGAAAAACCACCGACCACGTGGCGCCAACATTCCAATCATTACCAAACCTGCAAATGCCGCCAATGTATGTCCCGATGGCATAGAATGATAATCATACGCACTGGTAAACCATTCAAATTCTGGCAACCCCCACATTTCATATAATGCCGGACGGGCACGTCCCAAAATACATTTTATAATCAAACCCACCACAGATGCTGCGCACACAGAACAAAACACCCAAAATGCATAACTGCCACGAACCTTGGTATATGCCTCAAACAAATTGACCTTGGATTTTGTCTGAATAATTTTGCGAACATAAAAAACGACAACAACCAAGAACGGTATTACCAACCAATTTTTCGCACTGAAAATTTTTCCAAGGATTTTCCACCCGCGCCAATCAAACCCACGCAGGAAATCATATACAGGAACATCAAACCAAAATATTCCCGCCAACGTCACTAAACAAGTAATAATAAATGCAACAATTATTCCCGACCATTTATTTTTCATCTTAAATTCCTTATTCAAAATTTAATAACCGGCTGTATACCTTGGCATCAGTTAATATTTTAACTGCCACAGACAACGCGACCAAATCTTCATCTTCACCACTGGTAATTGTTGGGCAACCACGACGAACCGATTCGGCATCAACGCCTTTGTCCCGATTATAATCATGCGCACGGAAATCATTATTTATTACATTAAGGAAAAATGCACTTTGTTGCGATGTCGTTCTTATATTAGATAAACAAACCAATGGGAATACCCCGCGTCTGTCTATGACACTTCCCTTCCCTGTCTTTACGGACTTGTTCATAATCTCTAATATTCCACCATCATTTAATGCCAAATGCGATGCGATACGCGCAATCCCCGCGGTTGGTGTTCCAATTAACACCCCGCGTCCATTTTCATAAAACGCACTGGCAATTGCCTCGGCCGTGCCACGTGTCATATTTGAAACGACAACCACCACTGGCGCATTTGTTACCGCATCACCCGCAGGAACAACCTCTACTTCGTCACGTGCGGTTTCAACCACACGCATAATTGGATGCGGTCCAATGAACAAACCCGCCAATTTTGCCGCGGCGCGTTCATCGTTACCGTCTGCGGAACGCAAATCCAATATAACACCCGACAGGTCTTTATGTTTGGCCAATGCCTCGGACACAATAGATGTGGCATTATTAGAAATTCTGTTAACAATAATTTCCAATATTCCCCCATTATCATCATCCATGAACACAACATCCGCATCCGCAATAACAATTGTTGCACGACGAACGACTATGCGACGTGTTCCACTTGGGGTCAGCAATGTCATCTTTAATGTTCCAGAATTAAATCCAGACATCATTGTTCCAAGTGCCGCATCAGACATATCCGACACCAATGTTCCATTTATTTCGCCAATTAAATCCCCTGCGGCAACACCTGCATTATCCGCAGGCGAACCCTTGTATACCCCAAGCACGCGGAAATTTCCACGTTCATCGCGTGCACCTTCAATACCAACACTGGTCAATATTTTACCATCATTTGTTATTTCGGCATCTTGGGAATAAATATAACGTCCGCTTTCGTCTATGCCACGCATCAGCCCATCAACCACGGCACGATATATTTCACCTTCGTCCGCCATGGCCAGATTTTGATCATGTTCGCGCAACTTTAATACCAATGCCGTTGTTATTTCCCCAAATGCATTCCAATCACGCGCGGCGGGACGTGGATAATTTGCAATAATAGAATCACCCCACACCAAAACGACACGTTCATCGGTCGCGGCAATATGCGCATTTTGATTCAGATTTTCCAAACTTTCAATTGCGATATTTATGTTTTTGCCGCCCCAACTAACACCGTCTAATTTTTCATAAATATCGGCAAAGCCACGTGACATTTCGACAACATTTATACCATCTTGAATTGGTTCATCTTCAAAAAATAAACTATCAGAATACGCGGCACCTGCTGCAAAGATTACCCCCAAGATTCCGACAAAAAATTTTTTTATTTTTATCATTCGTCCCCCCTGTCCTTCGCACCAAGTGCCACCAATATTAGTATTGTGTTTCACGTATATTAAAGTGGTACAAGATAACATTTGAAATATACATACTGGTCAATGTTCCCATTATGATAGAGAACGTCATCGCAATCGCGAAATCGCGTAACGCCAAACCACCGAATACGAACAATCCCAACAACGCCAACATTGTAGTAATACTTGTCATCAATGTTCGTGATAACATTTCATTAACCGACAAATCAATAACATCATCCATTGGCATTTTATGATACTTTTTCACATTTTCATCTATACGGTCATAATTCACGACCTTATCGTTTATTGAATATCCGACACCCATAAGGATAACCGCAATGGCTGTTTGATTAAATTCCAATCCCATAACCGAAAAGAATCCAAACATCAAAATAAAGTCAAATACCAATGACACAAATGAACCAACCGCATATCCACCACGATACCGTATCCAAATATAAACCGCCATCAAGATAAACGATACCAATACGGCAAGTATACCACCGCGCACCAATTCACCACCGATTTTTGGTCCAACAATTTGTACCTGGGCATATTCTACGCGGTCACCCAAAATGTCTTTGATTTCGCGCACGCGTTCATTTTGTTGTGCATCGGTCGCACCCTTGGGCAAACCAACACGAATCAAAATAGATTTATCATCCACAGATTGTAATTCCGGACTAAACGCGGCCAAATCATGACGCATCTTATCAACAGTATAATCGGGACTGTTGGATGTGACTTCCATAGAAATACCACCGGCAAAATCAATTCCATAATTTAATCCTTTGATGGACAATGACAGAATTGACAACAACACCAATACCCCGGAAATCCAGTACGATAATTTGCGATACTTCATAAAATGCAGTTTCATAATTTAACCCCTTACTTTTTTCTTACATAACCAATTTTTTTATTTTTACCGCCCATATACCAATCTATTAACAGGCGTGACAACCATATACATGTGAACAATGTTGTCATAACCCCAAGTGATAATGTAACCGCGAAACCACGAATCGGACCAGCGCCAAATTGGAACAATATAAGCGCACAAATCAAATTGGTAAGTTCACCATCAAGAACGGTCTTCATGGAGCGATTAAACCCAGAATCAACCGCACGCAACGGTGTTGCCCCAGATTTAATTTCATCCCTAATACGTTCAAACGGTAATATGTTTGCGTCCACCGCCATACCAAGTGTTAACACGATACCGGCAATACCTGGCAATGTTAATGTCGCACCCATCAATGCAGATACACCAATAATCATGGCAAGGTTCACCATCAAAACAATATCCGCAATCAATCCAAATGCGCCGTATACAATTAACATAAACAGCAAAACAAATGCGACACCTATTGCGGAACCAATTTTACCTTGGGCAATGGTATCCGCCCCCAGTCCCGCACCAACGGTACGTTCTTCTATGACCTGCAACGGTGCTGGTAACGCACCACTGCGCAACAGAACCGCCAAATCTTTTGCGCCCTGTAATGTAAACCCACCAGAAATCTGACCACGTCCACCAGGTATTGGTTCACGAATTGTTGGGGCCGATAAAATTTTGCCGTCCAAAACAATTGCAAATCTTTCATTAACGTGTTCAGTTGTCAATTTTGCAAACCGACGTGCACCCAATGAATCAAATACTGTTGTCACAACCGGCATATTATTTTGATCAAAATCTGCCTGGGAATCTTTTAAACTTTCACCAGAAACTTCCACATGCGTGAATACTGGCAATGTTGCGCCCAGCATATCCATATACGGCAGATATTCTGTTCCCGCCGGTGCTTCTTTGGATTCTGGTTGCGACCCATTTTCTGCCAATTTTTCATTAACCAAATGGAAGGTCATTTTTGCGGTCTGGCCAATCAGTTCTTTGATATGTTCCGGATTTGCGACCCCCGGCAATTGAACAAGGATATATTTTCCACCCTGACTTTGTATAGATGGTTCCTTGGTCCCCAACGCATCAATACGACGGCGCACAATTTCAATACTACGCGCCAACGCATCCGCAATCATTTCCTTTTTTTGTTTTTCTGTATAAGAAACCTTTACCGTTTTTCCAGACGTTGAGATGTCAACAGTGCTGCCAAATACACCCTTTAAACGTCCCTTGGTTTTTGACATATCATCCGAATCACGCAACACAAATGAAATCACCCCATCTGTATTACGCATATCCGTATGTCTGATTAACCCCTTTTGACGATCAACCAATGCACTGCGCACTTCGTCATACAATTGCACAGATTTTTCTTTTAGCATGGTGTCGGTATCAACCTCTAACAACAATTGCGCCCCACCCTTAAGGTCCAACCCTAATGAAATTGGTGGCATCCATGTTGGAAAGAACCGTGCCGCATTGGGAGACAAAGTTGGCACCGCCAACAACACCCCAAACACCGCAACAAAAATAATTGCTAACTTTTTAAACATAACCTATTCCCCTTATTTTTCAACATTTGCGACCGCGTTCTTGCTGACCTCTATAACGACGCCTTTGGCAATTTCCATTTCCAGAGTTTTTTCTTTAACACTTTTGACTGTGCCATAAATACCAGCCGCCAAAATACAATCGCCGACCTTAATAGAATCAAGCATTTTTTGATATTCGGCCATACGCCGTTTATTTGGGCGAACCATAAAGAAATATATGATTACGAAAATAACCAAACAGTAAACAAACAAACCACCCCAACTGCCTTGCTGGGCAACCTGCTGTGCGCCTTGGGTTGCGGTATCAACTGCTGTATCTGCTGCTGTAACATCCATAATTTTCTCCTTTTTTATTATTTCTTACGCCCCAAGAATAGAAAAAAAAGCCCATAAAGTAAAGAAAAAAGTGGTCCACAGGGGCGCCTATTTCCACTATCTTTCAAACCAACCATCAACTTCGGTCAATGGGATAAATTTATAAACCGGACGGCCATGGTTGCATTCGCCACCACGTTCTGTTTTTTCTATATCACGCAACAGCGCGTCCATTTGTTCATAGTTTAATTTTTGCCCTGCCCGCACAGAATGATGGCATGCATGATTTGCCAATTTTAAATGCAATTTTTCTTTTAAAATACTGGAATGTCCGTATTCGCGAACTTCGTCCGCAATATCATGCAATGCCGATGCCCAATCCATATCCCAATCGGACGGCTTTTCAAAAATTGCAACCGCATCATCACCAAACGAATCCAAAACCAAACCACTATCGCGCAATTCATCGGCTATATCCAAAATCGCGGTGATATCTTCACTTTTTAAATGAACAACTATTGGGGTTAATAATGGCTGAACCTTTATCGTATGCGTCCGCATCTTTTCATATGTTATGCGTTCATGGGCGGCATGCTGATCAATAACGACCAACGAATCGGCGGTCGCCGCAATTATATACTTATTTGCAATTTGACCAACGACGCGTCCCAATGGTTGCGAATCAAAAATATTTTCAACCGATTCGGGTACAGAATTTTTCTTGTTTTCCACAAAATTTGATTGTGTGGTAAATAATTCTTGCCGATTATTATTTGGTTGGTGCACAAACGACGTATACGGCGAAAACTGTGGTCTTGACACAATTGGACCAGTAAAAGACATTTTTTTGTTATCGATTGCATCAGTGCTTTTTTCATCAACCATTGTTTGCGACAAAACATCGCGCAAAGATTTTATAATAAACGAACGAACATGCGTCGGTTCCAAGAAATGAACTTCTGTTTTGGTCGGTGAAACATTTACATCAACATGTTCGGGTGGCAATGTTAAATACAATGCGCACAATGGAAATTCACGTGCATGCATAACATCCATATATGCCGCACGCAATGCACCAACCAGAACTTTATCTTTGACCGGCCGGCCATTTACAAATAAATATTGGTCAACCGATGATGCGCGTCGCAATGTCGGGTCGGATATATAACCGGTTAATCGCATCCCTGTTGTTGAACCTGACGAAACATCAACCGCATGCATACGCCCCACAACATCATCGCCCATAACGGTTGCGATTCGTTCCAATAATGGCTGATCCTTTGGAAAACGCCATTTGTTATTTAAAACAAAGCCAACATCGGTTCGTGCCATCGCAAGCCGTTTTACAACATCCAACACCGCCATTGTTTCGGCACGATCAGAACGTAAAAATTTTAATCGCGCAGGCGTTTTTGCAAATAAATTTTGAACGCGTATACGTGTTCCGCTTTGCCAATCAGACGGGCGAATTTCCCCAGTATTGCAATCCAAATGCCACCCATTTTCATCGTTTCCGTTACATGTATCAATGGTCATATCAGATACAGATGCAATAGACGGTAATGCTTCGCCACGAAAACCCATAAAATTTATATGTAATAAATTGTCATCTGGTAATTTAGATGTTGCATGGCGCATAATACAATTTGCCAAATCTTCTTTGCCCATACCCGAACCATTATCAACCACATTTATCAAGGTACGTCCGCCATCAACAACATCTATGATAATTTGGTCTGCCCCCGCATCCAGCGCATTTTCAACGGTTTCTTTGACCACGCTGGCACCATGTTCCACCACTTCGCCGGCGGCAATTTGGTTAATAAGATAATCAGGCAATAATCTTATTGACACGCATTTACCTTGTTATTTAAATTTTACTTCTAATATTTCATATTCGCGTTCACCAGACGGCAAATGAACGATGCATGTATCACCAACACATTTCCCTATCAGCGCCCGTCCCACCGGCGATGTACACGATATAACCTGTTTGCCATCAGATTCTATATCCGACAATATGCGGCATTGCATACGGTTTCCATCTTCATCTTCACACACAACACGCGCACCAAATACAACACGGTCCCCCGATAAATTATCAACATCTATGACCGACGCATTATTTATAAAGTTTTCAATATATTGAATACGTTTATCTATTTCGCGTTGCTTTTCACGTGCAGCACTATAATCCGCATTTTCTGACAAATCGCCCAATGATCGCGCCCATTGAACAACCTTTAATATTTCTGGGCGGTCCACTTCCTGTAATTGCTTTAATTCTTTAACCAGTGCTTCAAAGCCCTGTTTTGAAATTGGTTTCTTGTCCATTTTATCACTTCCTAATGTATATTATAAAGTTGCATTATAAATCTTCATTTTAATTTTGCAATTGGGAAATAAACAGTTTATACTTTTGAGGTAACCAACAAAAAGAAATGGCAACGAGCAGAATATTATCCAGATTTTTATTTCGGCGCTTTTTTTCAGGCGTCGGTTTGGTGCTACTTATCGTCTGTGGCATTATATATGCGGTAACATTTGTGGAACGGTTGCCCAGTAATCCAAATATATTTGCAACATTAAATGATGCGTGGATGCGTCTGGTGGAATATGTGCCGTTATTCTTGCCTTTGGCGGTATTTATGGGAACATTGGTTGCATATTACAATCTGACCAGATCCAGCGAGGGTGTTATTATGTCTGGGGCGGGCCTGTCGCCATATCAAATTGGCCGACCATTTCTGGTTGGTGCATTTATTGTCGGGGCATTTGCCACCATGGTCATAAATCCGTATGCCGTCAATATTACATCAAAAAATATTACCAAAGAACACCTGAACCTTGTTGACGGGAAAATTTGGTTACACGAATCTTCGGACGCGGGCCATTTAACAATTGTTGCCATGGATATGACACGCGACCAGAAAGATTTGGTATTCAAAACGGCAACCGTATATGTCCAAAATCCTAATTTTGTTTTATTGCAACGCATTGATGCCGATAAAATAACTTTATCTGAGACAGGGTTAAAAACCAAACGTGCAAAAATATCTGACACATCGGGTAACATTAAAACATCCGCATGGGAAAATGAAACATTGATAACCCCACAAACCGTTTTGGATAGATATCTGCAACCAGACCAAATATCATTTTGGAATTTACCCAATTTTATAAAAAAGATGACGGCAATCGGGGTATCTGTACGTGGCCATTATGTTCAGTTTTGGACATTGCTGTTTTTACCATTGACCATGATAGCGATGGCGACATTGGGAATTGCGTTTTCGCAAACACGTCAACGCCGCAATCATTCGTTTGGTAAAAAGTTCAGTTTGGGTATATTAACCTGCTTTGTGTTGTATTTCTTGCTTAATATATTTAGCGCGCTGGGGGCCAATGGAACCCTGCCGACACTACTTGCGATTATTGCCCCACCCCTTATTATCATTGCGGCATCTGGGGTATTTATTGCAAGTTTTGATACAATTTAATCTTTTATTTATATGGGGGACGATATGCCACTGAAAAAGAAAAATTCAAAGCGCAACAAAATCATTATATGGACGGTTGTTATCATATTATTGGTCCTGATGATAATTTACTTTCCACCAAACCAAAATGTAACCGAGGTTGTATTGCAACAATAATGAATCACATAGATATATTCTTAGAAGCACTATCCGCGGAAAAAGGACGCAGCGCAAACACACTTGCATCATATGCAAATGATTTGCGTCATGCCGATGCCGCGATTTCCGGTGGTTTGGAAAACGCGACCGAACAAGATATCCAAAAATATCTTGCGGGGCTTGATGCACGTCCAAATTCTGTTGCCCGCAAGGCCAGCGCACTGCGCAGTTTCTATAAATTTTTGATGATTGAACACATTATTAAAAAGAATCCTGCACAGAATCTTGAATTACCAAAACGCGGAAAACTGTTACCAAAATTACTAACCACCGAAGAAATTGAATTGTTAATATCATCGGCGGGCGATACACGTAATTCGGTACGTTTGCGCGCAATGATAGAATTGCTGTACGCATCGGGTTTACGCGTATCGGAACTTTGCGAATTACCGATGACCGCAATTTTAGGTGACCGATTGTTAATCCATGGCAAGGGCGCCAAAGAACGTTTTGTGCCGATGCATGACACCGCAATCGCCGCATTAAATAAATGGATTGAAGTGCGTGGTGATAACGAATCTAAATATGTATTTCCAACCAACGCATCATCTGGCCATATAACACGTGATGGTTTTTTCAAGATTTTAAAAAAATGTGCGGTACTGTCGGGCATTGAACCAACACGCGTAACACCGCACGTTCTGCGCCATTCATTTGCATCGCATTTATTATCGCATGGCGCAAACCTGCGCGCAATTCAAATGATGTTGGGGCACGAAGATATTTCAACAACACAAATTTATACCCATGTTCAACCTGAAAAATTGCAACAGGTTGTTTACGAACACCACCCGCTTTCTGATAAAAAGGAACACAAACAATGATACGGAAATGTGATGTAAAGGGCTGTCCAAAAGCCGGAACATGTCGCGCGCCCAAAACGCGTGAATTGAAAGAGTATTGGTATTTCTGCCAAGAACATGCCGCCGAATATAATAAAAATTGGAATTTCTATGACGGTATGACACCCGAAGAAATAGAAGAAGATTGGGAAATAAGAACCTTTGGTTCACCAATAAACAAACGCAGTTCCCAAGAATCTGCGGAATATTTAAAATTCCTTAGCGATTTTATAAATGGGCGCAGCACATTTGATAAAATTCCGCCCAAGAAAAGTATGCCCGCATCTATTATTGCGGCATTTAAGACATTGGATTTACCAATTACGGCATCATGGCGTGAAATTGGGACAAAATATCGTGCATTGGCAAAAAAATATCACCCCGATACCGCACATGCATCAGAATCATCTGGTAAAGAATTTACAAAAATTTCATCTGCATACCAGACACTAAAAAAGCATTTTGGCAAGTAATACTTTTTTATGGCGCGCAAAATCTTGTTATGCTATTGTTCTACGCAAAGGATGAATAGGAATGTATGATATTATTATATTGGGTTCCGGCCCAGCCGGATTAACAGCCGCAATTTATTGCGGTCGTGCAAATAAAAATACACTCGTTATGGGTGGCGATACACTTGGCGGCCAAACTGCCAGTATTGCAACACTGGAAAATTATCCAGGATGGAACGGCACTGGTTTTGAACTTATTGAATTTATGAAAAAACAGGCCGAATCATTCGGCGCAAAAATCAAAATGAAATCTGCCGCACATATTGAAAATGGCGCAAATGGCACATTTGTCATCACTGACACATCTGGTGAAAAATATGAAACCCGCGCAATAATTTTGGCAACAGGCGCATCACCACGCAAACTGGAAATAGATGGCGCACGTGAATTTTTTGGTCGCGGTGTATCTTACTGTGCGACATGCGACGGATTTTTCTATAGTGGCAAAACAGTATTAGTAATTGGTGGTGGTAATTCTGCATTAAACGATGCGCTATATTTGGCGGACATCGCAAAGACGGTAAAAATTGTTTATCGTAAATCGGCGTTTACACGCGCCGAAGCGGTTCTGCGTGATCGCGTTGCCGCAAAAGAAAACATTGAATGTCTGTTTAATACAGATTTAAAGAAAATTTCTGCACGTCCAAATTCTGAAACAGGCGAATTAATTGCTACAACTTTGGATGACCAACAAATTGTGTGTGATGGAATCTTTGTTGCCATTGGACACGAAGCAAACACAGATTACCTAACCGAAGATATTAAACGTGACGATTTGGGTCGTATTGCACCGGAATCATTACCACGCGGAATATTTGTTGCCGGCGATGTTCATTCAAATATAAAAATGCAAATTGCAACGGCGGTTGGCACAGGATGCACCGCGGCAATGGATGCCATCAGTTATTTAAACGCAAACGCACAATAATAACCAAAAGGAATAAAATATGTTGGATATAAAATTTATTCGTGAAAATCCAGATGTGGTAAAAAATGCATGCCGTGTTAAAAATTTTCCTGATGTTGTTGACGATATTCTGTCTTTGGATGTGCGTGTACGTGAATTAAAAACAATTACACAAACAAAAACGGCCGAAAAAAATAAAATTACAAAAGAAATTCCAACTGCAACAGACAAGGCACCACTGATTGCGAAATCAAAAGAAATCAGTGAAGAAATTGCAAACGATTTGGCGGAATTGGCCGATAAAGAAACAGTGCTTACCGACCTGTTGCATCGCGTTCCACAAATTCCATCTGCGGATGCGCCAGTTGGTGCAGATGATTCTGCAAACGTGGAAATCCGCCGTATAGGCACCCCACGCACTTTTGATTTTACACCACGTCCACAATGGGAATTGTTGGATATGAATGGCTGGTGGATGCCAGAAAAAATCGCAGGTATTTGTGGTACACGCACATATTGTCTGTGTGGCGAATTGGCCGAATTATCTTTGGCAATTCAAACATTTGTAATTCAAAAATTGATTAGTAAAGGATTCAAATATATTGAATGTCCACCAGTAACAAAACCACAAACCATATTTAATGCAGGACACTTTATGGGGTCTGATTTATCGGTAATGAATGATGATGTATTTATGTTAACTGGCACCGACAGATGTTTGGCCGGAACCGCGGAAATTATTTTAAATTCGCTGCATACGGATGAAATTCTACAAGAAAACGAATTACCTATTAAATACGCGGGCTTTTCAACATGTTTCAGAAAAGAAGCTGGCGCTGCGGGTCGTGACACACGTGGGCTTGTTCGTTTCCATCACTTTGACAAAGTGGAACAATATATTTTCTGTCGTCCCGAAGAAAGCGATGAAATGCATGAACATTTGTTAAACAACCTGTGCGAAGTAGTTGAAGATTTGGAATTACCTTATCGTGTAATTGCAAATTCCACCGGCGACATGGGTTTCAACAAAGTTAAAATGAACGATGTAGAGGCATGGTTCCCATCGGAAAACGCATATCGTGAATTGGGTTCTTGTTCGTCCATTGGTCAATTCCAAGCACGCAGAACGAATACGCGTTATCGTGAAAATGCAACAAGCGAAGTTAAATTTGTTGCAACATTGAACAATACTGGTATCGCCCTGCCCCGCGCATTAGTTCCATTGATTGAAAACCACCAAAATGCAGATGGTTCTGTAAACATTCCAAAGAAACTGCAAGCACTGATGGGGGGGCGCACAAAAATTGGTGGAAAGCATTAAAAGATAACCGCCCAAATGGGCGGTTTTATTTATTTAGATCTGCGTTGTTTTTTTGAAAACAACAAAATAAAGTTATCTTTCACCCGCAAAAACGCGTATGCAAATTCCAGAATTTCATTTTGTTTTACCAATGCGTTTTCTGGGGAATATTTGCTATACTTTTCCCATTGTTCAACCAATTCACAGAATTTACGATACTGGGCGGCTAAATCTTTATCAAACATACATTTGCGACTATTTTTATAAACGACATATGATGGCTTTTTGACCCTGCTAGCACTCAGATCCATATTTTCATATGACAAAAATTTTTTCGGATTCAACGTAACATCACACATATATTGCATTGCCGCATTTATTTCTGCATCACCTTTACCCACATTGCGATTATTTAAATCATACGCAACTAATTTAACAAAACGTTCTAAAACATCGCTAATTACGGCGTATACATCATCTTTTTTAATTTCTGCGATTGCCATATTATTTGCCTCCGCGTACATTGTACGATGCCGCGAACCAACGCGCCGGCGCCATACACATAAACACCCGTTCAAAGTTTGTTTTGTCCATTAATTGAACTTGTTTATTAAGTTTCAGTATAGTTTGTGCTGCACAGTCATCTTTACCGCCATAATATATCCATTGGTCACCAGGTTTATACATTGTGGCCATAACATGATATGAAATTCCTTCGCTTAATTGGTCTATCACACTTAATCCTGTCCGCGCCCGCACCAGTTGTTCTACATCTTTCAGTTTTTCAGATACTGTTGGTGTGCCATAATGCACCCCTGGGGTATCATCGTCATCTAATCCATTATACGCAATACCATACGGATAGTATAAATACTTTGTTGGATTTTTTATGACTTTACGCAGAAATTCATATGATTGACGGGTGCGATAGTACCCTTCTACCACTTGAGTTTTTTCTGCGGGAGTAAAAAATTTTTCGCTGGCAATTCGCGATCCATCAAAATCTAATACTTTTACGACATAATTACCATAGGTCGTTAACAGACTTTGAATTGTTTTATCCATATCTATGTTTTTTCTACTCATTTATTACCATTTTGTCTTTATTTGTACTGTTAAATATACCCTACGCCCGCAAAATGTCAAATTTTTTGTAAAAATACATTATAATTTGTTGAAATCACAAAAATATAGTATAATCTATGTCCTTAGGGCAAAAAAGGGCTAAAAAACATGAAAATTAGAAATATTGCGATTATTGCGCACGTTGACCACGGGAAAACAACCTTGGTTGATAATATGTTGAAACAAGCGGGGACTTTCCGTGAAAACGAACGCGTAGAAGATCGCGTTATGGACAGTGGTGACATTGAACGCGAACGCGGAATTACCATATCTGCGAAGCCAACATCTATTTTGTGGAATGATTATAAAATTAACATCGTAGATACCCCTGGACACGCAGATTTTGGTGGCGAAGTAGAACGTATTTTATCCATGGTTGACGGTGTAGTGTTATTGGTGGACAGTGCCGAAGGCCCCCTGCCCCAGACCAAGTTCGTATTAAGCAAAGCGTTAAAATTAGGTCTACGTCCTATTGTTTGTATTAACAAAGTAGACCGGTCTGATGCCCGCCCTGATGAAGTTTTGTCCGAAACATTTGATTTATTTGATAAATTGGGTGCAGATGATGCACAACTTGATTTCCCATATCTTTACGCAGTTGGGCGTGATGGATGGGCGGTCCGTAATTTAAATGATGAACACAAAGATTTAACCCCGCTGTTCCAACTTATTATTGATCACGTGCCAGCACCTGATTGTAATGGTTCGCGTTGTCAATTGAACGCGCCATTTACCATGCTTGCCACAACATTGGAATCAGACCCGTATGTTGGACGAATTCTGACCGGTAAAATTGAATCTGGAACTGTTCATGTTGGCCAGACGGTTAAAGCAATTAATATGAAAGGCGAATTCATAGAAAACGCCAAAATTACAAAAATTATTGAACATCGTGGAATTGAAAAAGTATCACGCGAAAGCGCGTCTGCGGGCGATATTGTTGTTGTCGCTGGGTTTACCAAAGCGACTGTGGCAGACACATTGTGCGACCCATCGGTTACCGAACCAATTCCGGCAATGCCAATTGATCCACCAACCCTGACCATGACGTTCTTTGTGAATACATCACCATTGGCTGGACAAAGTGGTAAAAAATTGACGTCACGTATGATTGGTGAACGCCTGTTCAAAGAAGCAGAAACAAACATTGCTCTGCGCGTCACACAAAGTGAAAACAAAGAATCTTTCGAAGTATCGGGACGCGGCGAATTGCAATTGGGTATTTTAATTGAAACCATGCGTCGTGAAGGTTTTGAACTGTCCGTATCACGTCCGCGCGTTGTTATGCATACCGGCGAAAACGGCGAAATGCTGGAACCAATAGAAGAAGTCGTTGTTGATGTTGACGATGAATTCAGTGGTGTTGTTATTGAAAAAATGACAAAACGCAAAGCAACTATCACCGAAATGAAGGCATCTGGCGGTGGCAAAACCCGCATCGTATTTTCGGCACCATCACGTGGACTGATTGGATATCTGTCTGAATTCAGAACCGATACACGTGGCACTGGAATTATGAACCGCGTATTTGACCGTTACGATACATACCGCGGCCCAATTGTTCAATACCGGCCGGGCGTGCTGGTATCCATGGAGAAAGGAACCACCGCAACGTATGCATTGCATAATCTGGAACCACGCGGTGTATTGTTCGTCGGACCACAAACCGAAGTTTATTCGGGTATGATTATCGGTGAACACAGCAAAGAAAATGATTTGGAAGTAAACCCAATAAAAGGTAAAGAATTAACCAATGTCCGCAGTGTAACCGCCGATGAAAAATTATTCTTGGCCCCACCACGCAAAATGTCATTGGAAGAAGCCCTGTCATACATCCAAGACGATGAATTAGTAGAGGTTACACCGGCAACAATACGTTTGCGTAAAAAAGAATTAGACAGTGGTAAACGCAAAAAACTTGCCCGTGGCAAAGACGAAGTATTATAGTCAATACTTGCAAATTATGCATCAACCTTGTATAGTTTGAACCATGAATACCAAACGGTTATTCTTGTTCGCAGGATACAGTGCAGACGGCATTGTTGATGATGCGTTGGTTTATTACGTCAAAACTTTAAATAATTTCGGCGATGTGATTTTATTCCTTGATTGTAATTGCAAAAGTTCAGAACTTTCAAAATTAAAACCGTACTGCAAGTATGTTAATGCGACACGGCATGGCGAATACGACTTCGGTTCTTATAAACGCGGTTTTCAATATGCACGCGACAATAATTTACTTGGAAAATATGATTATGTATATATTGTGAACGATTCGGTATTCGGGCCATTGTTTGATATGTCAGATATAATATCCAAAATGGACACAATGGAATCGGATGCCTGTGGAATTGTTATTTCAAAACATAAAACGCACTCTTTTATGGAATCTTGGTTTGTGCGTTTAAATAAAAAAATAGTTCTATCAGATTGGTTTGATGAATTTATATCAGGTGTTACGACACAGCCAACCAAAAATCGTGTTACCGTAAAATATGAACACGGTTTAAGCAAAATAATTAGTGAACATAATCTATCATGGGACGGCGTTTATATTTGCCATGGACGCTATACATACAATAATCCAAAAAAACTGTTTAAATTGGGTTGTCCATTTATTAAAAAGGCGTGCTTTACTCGCCACAATGGCGCACTGGGGTATGATATAAAATACATATTAAAAAAATCCGACCATGTCGCAGCAACCAAGATAAAAAATACAGCAAATCGTATTTATGGTAAAAATTATATGAATTGGTTTTTAACATCAAATCCAATAAAAATCTTGGCGCGCAAAATTGGTTATGCTATAAAGAAAATAAAGAACGGTAAGATATGAAAAATTTAAAACGTATTGCCGCAATAACAATGGCGCGAAATGATGAATTTTTTCTTTCGCGATGGGTGGAATATTATGGTGGTGAAATCGGCATTGAAAACCTATACATTATTTTAGATGGCACCGACCAGATCGCACCAAAAAATGCAAAGGGCGCAAATATTATCAAAATGCCACATACAGATATGTCGCGTGCGACGGGCGATAAATACCGCATTGGTAAAATATCTGAATTGGCATGTGACCTGTTTAATAAATATGACATTGTTATCGGATGCGATTCGGACGAATTTCTAATTGTTGATCCGAATACAAGGAAAACATTATCTGAATATTTATCAAACCTTAAATATTCTACAACTGTATCGGGATTGGGATTAGATGTTGGACAAAATTTATCCAAAGAAAAAAAATTAAATACAAAAAAACCAATGCTTGTGCAACGCTCGTATGCCCTGCTCTCTACACGATACACAAAACCCGTTGTCTTATTTAAACCTGCCCACTGGGGCAGCGGTTTCCACCGCGTAAAACACCATAATTTTCATATTGATAAAAATTTATATCTTCTGCACTTTGGTGCGGTTGATATGGAAATGCTGGTATCCAAGGCACAAAAGAGAGGGCCTGATTGGGTAAACCATCTGCGCCGTCGTGGTAATGGGACAATAAATTTGGTCACAAACAAAACACCGCATGGGGAAAGATATATAAAAATTGCCCGCATAATGCAACGTATATGTCGGCCGATTTATGCGATTGGTAAACCATGCATGATTGGGATAAAATGGGTTGTAAAAATTCCAACACGTTTTAGAAAGTCGGGGGTATAACATGGGCACACCCAAAAAGATAGACATTGTTTATAGATGGGTAGATGGGTCAGATAAAAAATGGCAGGCCGAAAAAGATAAATGGTATAAAAAAATAACCGGCAAAACCCCAATATATAAAGGTTCTGCAACAACCGAACGTTTCCGCAATAATGACGAATTAAAATATTCACTGCGTTCGGTCGCAGAATGTGCGCCATGGATTAATCATATTTATATCATAACTGGATTTAACCAGGTTCCAAAATGGCTAAACACGAAACACCCAAAAATAACCATCGTTTCACACGAAGAAATTATGCCAGCGGATGCCCTGCCAACATTTAATTCAACCGCCATTGAAATGTGTATTCCAAACATCAAAAATTTGTCTGAACATTTTATTCAAATGGCTGACGACATGTTTTTTAATAAACCGGTTAAACCAAGTTTTTTCTATGACCGCCTTGGACGTGCCAAGGTAAGTTATAATGCATGGTTACATCATCCAAAAAATATTGATAATTGGTTGGCAAAATCAGACGGATGGACAAGGCGTCTTATACTCGCAGAAATGAAACTCAAAGAACTGTTTGGCAAAAATGTTTTCTTTGCCCGTCCATCACATGGAATTGACCCATATCTAAAATCTGCATGGTTGGAATATCGTAATCATCCAAAAATGAAACCATTAATTGATAAACAAATTTACAATAAATTCCGCAGTGAATCTGAATTTCCATGTTGGATGTTTTGCCTATATGCGTTCGTAACAAACCGTGCGGTTCTATATCATTCACGGGCACGCAAATATGGACACCGTAAAATCATAAACTTTATTTATAACATATTGCATTTCAGACGTATTCGCAGATCTAATATTGTATGTGAAAATGTCGTTCTTGCCCAAAAGGCCATTGCAACGGCGACAACATTTTGCATAAATGACGGGCCAAACAATACCCCGGAAATATTACAACAAAACACCGATTTTTTGGAAAAGCGTTTTCCGAATAAATCACCATTTGAAAAATAATTTATTGTTTTTTGAATCGGTCGCAAACAAATTTCAATTGTCGACCGTATTTCAGTATTGCAATTTCACCATTGCATAATAAAAACTTGTCTGGGGTTATAACAATTTCACGCATACCATCATTAGTAAATAATGTACCATTAACTGTATCACATTTACCCAAGAACAAATTCAATGTATCGCCCGCATTTAGCCGTACAGCCCCTGAAACCTCAACCCCATCAAAATGAAATTTTAAATTATCGGCATCAACACAGCACATATAAACATTGGCAAACACATTGTCTTGTTTTTTCACACCATTTTTTTCACTGGCCATTGTCCAAACATCAACCGCCAATAATTCCTTTTTGGTGGTATCAATGGTATAACCAACCTCTTCCATTATTTCACGACGCAATGCATCATCTATTGTTTCGCTACTCTGCACATGCCCAGACGCCGTCGTATACAGCGTTCCTGTATCTGTCCTGATTTGGAAATATATATTTCCATTTTCATCATACAACCAACAATGCACTGTTTTATGCCACAAACCATTTTTATGAACATTTTCGCGCGATTCAACACCAATAAAGTTCATATCTTTATCATAAAAATCCAGCATTTCGGACATATTATTTCCCAATAAATTTCAAAACACGTTTTGCCAATTCACGACGTGATGCCGGCGGATTGTCTAATACACCCAATTTATATAAATCTGTAAAAGATTGTTTTGCGATTTTTAATTCTTCAGCCGTCTTTAAATACTTAATCTTGCGGAATGCCCAATTCACAAAAAACCATAAAAAGTTTTTAGACCATAATTCCATTTGATGCGAATCTGCTTGGTCATTATACAAAACAAAAGAATCTTTGATACCTGTAATTAAACTCTGCATAATACGCAATTGTTTGGCCGATAATACAATGCCACCAAAATTTGGAATATAATAATATAATGGCAATGGCATAATCGTAACACGTGGATTACGTAACATAACACGCGACCACCATGGAAAATCTTCAAATAAAATACCCTTAATAAATGGAATATCTGCTATTAAACTGCGCCGATAAAGGTTTTTCCAAACCTGACAATGTTTAATCAGCCATTTACGATTTTTGTTAAACGCGTTATGCGCACCATCTGTTGCATATTCATAAACATCGTCCGTTGTACGTGTTTTTATTTTGTTTAATTTATACCTTTTCTTGATACCCAATGGCACGACATTGTCGGTATCCAACCCCAGTTTATGATACACCATCAATTGTGGACGATAAAAACGATCATATGTAAACGAAACTATATCTGAATCATCGCGCACCGCCATCGCATACGCCAATTCCATTGTTTGCGGGTGAATAAAATCGTCACTATCCAGATACATTATATATTCACCTTTGGCATACGGCATGCCCGCATTACGCGCATCAGACAGCCCCCCATTTTCCTTGTGCACAACAATAAATCGTTTATCACGTGCAGCGTATTCTTCGGCAATTTCACCAGATTTATCAGGCGAACCATCATCAACACAAATTGCTGTCCAATCTTTAAAGGTCTGGTTTAACACACTGTCCAAACAACGACGCAGGTATTTTTCAACCCCATACATTGGGATAATAATTGATATTTTTGGCACCATAATTTTGTCCTACATTTTATTGACCATTTCGTCCGCAAATGTCCCCGGTACAATATTTTTAACCCACGGACTATTATAAGTTGTCTTTTGAAAGAACGATTCTGATGTTATACGGTCAAAAATTTCTTGGTCAAAAGGTTTATCACCGTATGCCCACCACAACGCATGCGTTGGATCTTGGTCAACATGTGGCATTTTTGCGAAATATTTTATGGCACGCGGATCATTTTGCACCAATGTCTTAAATAATAATTGATGCATAAAATAATCAAACGCATGATTTTCATGCATCCAAAAATCAATTATCATTGCACGCCACGCATCCAGCAAGTATGCACCTTTGCGTGCACGAATAAAACAGTTTTGCATATAACTGTACGGACTGCCTACATTTTGCCCGGCCATATATACAAAGAAATCTTGTTCTATAATCCAATCTTGAATTGGGCCTGTTGCAAACCCAGTTGAATCCAACCAAATTCCGCCATGCTCGTATAACAATTCTACACGACAAATATCGGCAAAATGTGCATGCTTAATTTTCCCAGCACGACGCTTTGCCATAATTTCTTCGGGCAATGTTATGTAATCAAAAACTGTATTTTCATCTAATACAACCAGTTCTTGTTTGCAGTGTTTTCTGACACTGCGAAAACACGCCTTGACTAATGGTGGCGCCTTTTCTTCACCCTGCAACCAAAGCGTAAATATCTTTTCATTTTTATCATTATTTACAACTTTGCGTTCTGGAATTTTTGCCGCTGCAGGTAAATACCTTTTGAAATAACGGGGGATAACATTTGCCAAAATATCACTGCGAACCTGTCTTCTTTTTTCGCGTGAACGCCAAAACCAATTCAACACATGTCCACGCAAAATTATATCTGATAATGCCAGTATTCTGCCAAGACTCATGTTTCCCCCTTTTATTTAGGTTTATTCTTCTGAAACCGATTCGCCTTCGTCATCAACTGGGGAACCGATTGTCATTTCTTCGGCAATACCATTTGCCCGCGACATAATCTTATCAAGCAATTCTTGCTGTGCTTCGGGATGGTCTTTTAACCATTGGCGTGCGTTTGCTTCGCCCTGCCCTATGCGTTCATCGTTATAGGAATAAAAACTGCCTGCCTTATCAATGAAATTGTATTTAACACCCATATCTAAAATTTCACTGATACGGGAAATGCCTTCGCCGTACATAATTTTGAAATCAACTGTACGGAACGGTGGTGCGACCTTGTTTTTAACAATTTTAACACGCGTTTCATTTCCGATAATATTTTCTTTATCTTTGATTGCCCCAGTACGACGAATATCCAACCGAACGGATGCATAGAACTTTAACGCATTACCACCCGATGTTGTTTCTGGGTTTCCAAACATAACACCAATTTTCATACGAATCTGGTTAATAAAGATAAGCAATGTATTACTGCGTGAAACACTGCCTGCTAATTTTTTCAATGATTGGCTCATCAAACGAGCGGTCGTTCCCATAAATGTATCACCGATATTACCTTCTAATTCGGCCTTGGGTACCAATGCCGCAACAGAATCAACAACCACGACATCAACCGCACCTGATTTAATCAAGGTGTCTGCGATTTCCAATGCCTGTTCGCCCGAATCGGGTTGCGAGATAATAAGGTTTGCAACATCAACACCCAACTTTTTTGCATAACTTGGATCCAGCGCATTTTCCGCATCAATATACGCACATGTGCCACCCTTCTTTTGTGCTTCGGCAACCGCATGCAATGCAAGTGTTGTCTTACCAGAACTTTCTGGACCGTATATTTCAACGATACGGCCACGTGGGTAACCACCGATTCCCAATGCGATATCTAATCCCAATGAACCCGAAGATATTGCTTCTATGCTCTGCTGGGAACCATCACCCATTTTCATAATTGCTTCTTTACCGAATTGTTTTTGAATTTGCGCCAACGCTGATTCCAGTGCAGGATTTTTTGCACCCGTTGTTGCGACTTCTTTCTTTGCCATAAATAACCCCTTTCTTACACGGCTATACTACAAAGAAAAAAGGTTACTTGCAATTACTTTTTAGCAATCAAAATCATAATGGAAAGTATCCCCACCGCCGCGGTCACAAACCACACCGCCGATGTTACACCAAACAGTGTAATGCATGCCGCACCAACAATTGGGGCAATCACACTGGGCAAATTGACACTTGTTCGGAAAACCCCATAAAATCTTGTTTGTTGTGCTTTTTTTGTATTATCAAAAAATAACAAATCGTGTACCGGTTCCATAAATGCCCCCGAAAATTGCCACAGTATAAATATGGCCAGCAATGGATATCCACTTGCAACAGTTGCCCAAATGGAAAATGCTGCGAAACTGCCAAATCCCAATATTAACCATAACTTTTTACCGAATCGCCGCACCAGACGCCCCATCACTTCGGACAATAATAAATACGGGATTATACCGATGGTTAGAACCGTCCCCAATGTATCTTTGCTAAATCCATTTTCTATGACCACAATGGGTACATATAAAAACCGCATCGCGCGCAGTGAATAAAAACCAAAGTTAATCAAATATGCACGCAACATACCTGGGGTTCTGAAAAACAATATTGCATTACGAATCAATGAACGCACTGTGCGTCGCGGACTCATTGGTTTAATTTGTTTGTCTTCTTGGACAATGCGGAAATATTTAAAGAACATCCATGCCGCCAAATAAATCGCCGAAGATAAAAAGAACGCCGCCCTGTTACCATGACGTGTTGCAACTATAACCGCCAACATTGGCGCAAATAGTGCCCCGATATTCGTCCACAGATGATAACGCGAATTAAGGCGCGCCATCCCTGTATCACCCGCAAAATCAGACATAAACAATGGTATCAACATCGCAGACAAAGTTATTGCAAAACCACTGGTATAATCCAATACAACAAATGTTCGCGGCAATACCGAAAATCCCATCATGGCGTAACACGCAACCAACATTAACAATGCAAAATAGAAAACCTTAACCTTGGAAAACTGGCGGAATATCTCGTTTGCGAACAATGCCACAATCATACAAAACACCGAATAAATCGCGACATAAATACCAACAATAGCAGAATTTCTGAATATTTCTAATATAACAAGTGAATAAACCGCATTGTAAATACCATCGGCAAACCCAGTAAACAAACCCAAATTTGCAAATGAAAAACCGCTAACCGAACTGCGCGCAGAAATATATTTATCTTTGGCCATAAAAAATCCCCCCAACATACTATTTGGTATTTTTTTATATGATACCACAATTTCGGGGGAATCGCAAAGGCACAAAAAACGCACCAAATGGTGCGTTTTAATTATTTTGCTTCTTGCTTTTGATTTCTTTTTTCATACAAATCTGCAAAATCAACCTGTTGCATCGCAAATGGTGGGAATCCAGATTCCGCAGTCAAACGCGTTACCAATGCACGAACCGCCGGGAACAACAATGTCGGAACATCAATCAACAAAGTCCGTTTCTTTGCATCTTCGTCTTTTTCTTCTTCCATCTGAACAAGGCCAGAATATGTCGCCTCTATTAAAAAGATAGATTTCCCATCTGCTTTTAATTTGGAATGAATTTTTGTAATCAAATCAACCATAAACAGATTCTTTTCAGATCCTTTGACCTGCATATCTATATTGATTTCCAATTCTGCCTGACCATTGTCCTGCTTAAAGAACAAATCTGGTACGTTTGGGCTTTCAAAAGAGATGTCTTTCAAAAATTGAGATATGATATTGAACTTTGCCATTACGATTGCTCCTTTTTTTATGACCAGTTTTATGATAATATAACACTAAAGAGGAATTTTACAAGTGGGGGAGACAAATAAAATGAAATACAAGTTTCCAAGGGTTATTTTTCGTGGTCTAAGTGCCATATTTTTAGGTGTTTTATTAACTTCGTGCGATTTATCCACCCCGACACATACTGGTAACGATTCGGTATTTCCATCGGGTAATTTGCGCGCTGTTTCGTATTCGGAACTGCCTGATTGGGACAAAGACGATGTCAGATATGCACTTCAGGCATTTCGCAATTCATGTAAAGCAAAAATACAATACAATGGTCGCGTAATCCCCGACCGCGCATTATTTGAAGAAAAATGCAATATGTTACCCAGTGCCAGTGCCGACAATGCAACTGTGCGGGCATGGTTTGAATCAAACTTTCAACCATACAAAGTATTTAATGAAAATGGCGGGTCCAAGGGAACATATACCGGATACTATTCACCGGTTATCCCAGGGTGCCGAACCAAAACCGCCGAATGCAATGAACCATTGATGGGCATTCCGACCGACGGCACAAACTTCAAAGGCGTACCAAAGAAAAAGATTGTTGAAAATAAAATTGGGCGCGTTCTGTATTGGGCGAATATCGTTGATGTTCAAAATATTCAAATCCAAGGCAGTGGTATGTTAAAATTGTCCGATGGCAAAATGGTTAAATTAAACTTTGCCGCGGTAAACGATATGCCATTTAAATCCATTGGTGAACAATTGCGTAATCGTGGTATTCGACCCGAAGGTGGCTATTCTGCCGATGCCGTATGGAAACATTTAAAGAAAAATCCAAAACTTGCTAAAGAAGTTATATACAACAACCCACGCTATGTATATTTCTATGAATCTGTGCCACCAGATGTGATTGGAAAACTTGGGACACCGCTTTCAAAAATACGCAGTGTTGCAATGGATGATTCGCTGTATACATTGGGATTGCCCGTGTACATCAATACGAACCTTTCCAACGGCCAAAAATTTAGACGTCTTATGATTGCCCAAGATACCGGCAGTGCAATCCGCGGTTGGATACGTGCTGACATATTCTTTGGCAAAGGTGACGAAGCATACAATTATGCCCACGGTCAACATGCCCAGGGCGAAATGTATATCCTTATGCCAAAAGAATATAGTTATGTCAAACCAAGAAAATAAATTTGATCCAAATGAACGCGCCGCACGTCCGCAAACAATTGCCGGCGTGTTGGGTCGTTTTTTCAAACGAATTGGTGTGCGTGCATCTGATTCTGATTTGGTCGCACGCTGGCCAGATATAATCGGCCCAGAAATATCAAATTTGGCATCTATTTGCGCAGTAAAAAAAACACGTTCTGGTGGATACAATATTGTTTTACGGCCAAAAAATCCGGCGCATACACTAAAATTATCGTATATGACCGAAGAAATAAAAAAGAAGATAAATAATTATTTTGGATCCACCTGCGTTGAAAAAATAACATTCAGGAAATAAATATGGCAACACGCATTTTGGGCATAGACCCAGGGCTTTTACATACAGGTTGGGCGGTAATTGATACCGCCGGTTCATCCCGTCATTATGTGGCCAGTGGTGTTATATTACCCAAGAAAACTGGTCCACTGGCCGAACGTCTTGCCATTATTTTTAACGAGGTTTCAAAACTCTGCGATACATTTTCGCCAAATGAATGCAGTATGGAAATAACCTTTGTAAATAAAAACCCAACAACAACACTTATACTTGGACATGCACGCGCCGCGGCAATGGTTGCTATTGCGGTCAAAGAGATTCCGATATCTGAATACGAACCAAATCGCATAAAAAAGATTTTAACAGGCGGTGGACATGCCGACAAAACGGCGGTTGATAAAATGGTACGTATATTATTGCCAACGGCGAATCCGAAAACCGCGGACGAAAGCGATGCTATCGCAATCGCATTGGCCCACGCAAACACAACAAACTTCGCAAAATTTATTTCATAACAAAACTTTTTATATCATCATTTATTTTTTGCTTAAAATATTGACAATTTGTATAATTTGTCTTATATTACAATTATACGAAACAGAAACTAGTATAATTTTATAACAAAGGGAGTAGAAAATGGCAAAAATACAAGAAATTGGTTTTCACGCAACATTTTTAGTTCCAACCTATGATTTAGGTGATAAAACAAGATTTATTACCACCCAAAACGCATATTCAATTGATAACAAAGCTTATAAATCAATAGATGTTTGGCTGATTCAGGCTGTTGAAGGTCAAGAAACAGAATCTATGTTACAATCTTTAAGACAAGAACAATTAAATGGCGAAAAAGAAATACGACGCACAAAAAAAGACGCAAGTTTACCTGCATACGAAAAAGATAAAAGAATAGGTTTTCTTAGACATTATGCAAAACTGATGAAAACCTATTTAACAGATTATTATCGTGGCGATATGCAACACACGCCAGATCCAGAATTTATAGATATTGCAAAATCTAATCTGGCCACCATAAATTGTAATGTGGACAAGGCAATATATTTATGTGGAATAAGTCATCTTATTGAACGATAAAAAGCGGGCGCAAATGCGCCCGTTTTTTTATCATACCAACCACTAAATTATGCCGCGGCGGTAAATACTTTTTGAACATCGTCGTTGGCATCCAATGCATCAACAAGACGTTCAACTTTTTCCCATGTTTCTTCATCAACAT
The DNA here is from genome assembly GCA_016285415.1 of Alphaproteobacteria bacterium. GTDB lineage: Bacteria > Pseudomonadota > Alphaproteobacteria > Rs-D84 > Rs-D84 > Enterousia. The sequence goes on from JAEEQU010000002.1 coordinate 29,719, forward strand.
CCATCGGCATATTTGGAATCCATGTCAATTCCGCGCTTTCTGGTTCACCCAAAACATCTGCGATTTTCTTTTGAACATTCATAAAATCGTCTGGTTTTGTTGTGATGATAAAACCCTCTTCGGTTGTTTCCAAATTATCTGCATCCGCGTCCATAATGATTTCCATCATTTCATCTTCGGTTTTACCAATAGACGATGGATACAAAATTTGGCCGGCACGTGTGAACATAAATGCAACACTGCCCTCTTCGCCCATATTACCACCATGCTTGGAAAAGATATTACGAACCTCTGGCACGGTGCGACGTGGATTATCGGTTAATGCCTCTACAATAATTGGCACTGCACCTGGACCGTAACCTTCGTACCGAACAGAAACATAACTTTCGGTATTTGAACCCGATGCCTTTTCAATTGCACGTTTAATATTATCATTCGGCATAGAATTTTTACGTGCCTGTAAAATAGCCAAACGTAGGCGCGGGTTATTATCGGGATTTTTATCACCCAATTTCGCCGCCATAGTAATTTCACGCGCCAATTTTGTAAACAAACCACTGCGCGCTGCATCCGCCAGCCCCTTTTTGTGCTGAATATTATGCCATTTGCTGTGTCCACTCATAATTTGACCTTTTTATTTTATTAGATTAAAATAACTGGGATAAAGGATAGCAAATGATTGGAAAATTGCAAGGCATTGTTGATTATATTGGCGATGGGTTCATTATTTTGATGGCGGGTCCCGTTGGATATCGGGTCTATACCCCAGAAACATTGACCCCAAAAGCTACCGTTACCCTGTGGATTGAAACAATTGTCCGCGAAGATTCAATTCGTCTATTTGGGTTTTCTGCGCTTGCCGGGAAAAACCTGTTTAATATGCTGACCAGTGTATCTGGTGTTGGTCCAAAGGTTGCATTGGCAATTATGGGGACAATCAAAACCGATACATTGATGACCGCAATTGCAACAGGGGATGCAAAAACTATCGCAACCGCCCCAGGCGTTGGCAAAAAAATGGCCGAAAAGATTATTGTTGAATTAAAATCCAAGGTCGGCGGCGCATCATTTGATTTTGGTGCATCCGATTCGGGTGGCGCGTTGCCTGATTTGCTGTCTGCATTAGAATCGTTGGGATATCGCCGTATGGATATTGTTGAAATGGCGCAGAAACTGGTTGCACAAAATCCAGATGCCGACATATCAAAACTTGTTCCAATGGCATTAAAGGAAATCAGTGGCAATAAATAATGACAAATAACGACACAATTTTTGCACTATCAAGTGGACGCGGAAAATCTGGCGTTGCGGTGATTCGTATTTCTGGGGATAATCTTGAACCTTTTGCCGAAAAAATTATTGGCCACACGCCAGTACCACGGCATGCGTATTTTACGAACCTGACCGACGATATGGGCGAAATAATTGACCAATGTGTTGTTCTATACTTTGCCGCACCAAACAGTTTTACCGGCACCGATATTATTGAAATTCAATCACATGGTGCACCGGCGGTAATACTTAAAATATTTGAATTTCTGCGTGGGTCTGGCATGCGCATTGCAACGCCCGGCGAATTTTCACGTCGCGCATTTTATAATGGTAAAATGGATTTATCAGATGTTGACGGTCTGGTCGCACTATTAGATGCACAAACCGACAAACAACGCATCAGTGCATTAAAATCTATGATGGGCGGCGACAGTGATATTTATACCGAATGGCGCAATCAAATGTTAAAAATATCGGCATACGCCGCCGCCATGACAGATTATAATTCAGACGATTTACCTGGTGATATAGACACAACAATTAACGAACATATAAAAACGCTCTATACGGCGGTATCTGCCGCATTGGGCAAATATAAAACATCACGCGCAATTACATGCGGGATTAATATCGCAATTGTCGGCGAAACAAATGTTGGTAAATCATCACTGTTTAATCGTATTGTTGGTTCTGCCCGTGCAATTGTATCTGATATTCCGGGAACCACGCGCGATGTCGTGTCGGCGACAATGGATATCGGTGGATATATGGTAAATATATCCGATACGGCGGGTATTCGTGATGCAACCGATACAATTGAACGAATCGGCATAGAACGTACCGCATCAGAAATTGAAAATGCCGATATAGTGATTCATGTAATAAATCCAAACGATAAATATACCAAGATTAAATCGGATGAAATCTTGGTTATAAATAAATCGGATACAACCAACATACATAATTTTGATGATGCAATTTATACGTCGGCAAAAACAGGCGATGGCGTTGCCGATTTAATGTCAGAAATCAAAAATCGTATAACCCAGATAACAGGAAACGGCGAATCGGTTTTAATGATAAATGCCCGCACATACGACCTTGTCAAAACCGCCGCAGACGAATTAAAGAACGCGATGGAACTATCAAATGGCGATTACGATATCTTGTCCGAACATGTCCGCTATGCCGCCGACGCAATCGGCAAAATACTTGGGGTCATCGGCACAAACGAAGTACTGGATATGACATTTTCACAATTATGTTTGGGGAAATAAAAAACGGTCGCAATCTGCGACCGTTTTCACTAACCACCCTTTATTCTTTACGAATCGGATATTTACCATCAATTAGATTCTTGCGAACGACGTGATGTTTTACCTTTTGCGTACTGGTCATCGGCAAATCTTCGGTTGTCATCGCAAAGTGCGTCACCCATTTATAAGATGCGACCTTTTTGTTTGCTGCGGCGACCGCTGCGGACAATTTTTCCATTGTCATGCCCTCTTCTACGCTAAACACACCATACGAAACGGTTTTATCTTTGATTTTATGTTCAAACACCGCAACATTTTTAACCCCCGGAATAGTTATGAACAATCCTTCTAATTCGTCTGGGTAGACATTTTTACCACTGTCCAAAACAATCACTTGTTTTTTACGACCGGCAAAATGCAATTCACCGTTTTTATCCATTGATACCATATCACCGGTATTAAAGAACCCGCGTTCATCAAATACATCCTTGTTGGCTTCTTCATTATTCATATATCCACCAAAGACCTGATTCCCCTTTAACCATAAAATGCCAACCCCATCTGCATTTTTATCACGAATTTCAACAACGTTATTTGATGTTGGCCCACCAAACGCAAACGGCACACGACCCTTGCATGGTTTGGAAATACAGATTGGTCCAACGGTTTCGGTCATACCATACCCTTGGATAAATCCAAGCCCCAGTGATACAAAGAAATTTTCAATTTCTGGTTTTGTTGCCGCACCACCCGCAACCAACAGTTTTGCACGTCCACCAAAGATATCCAAAATTGGTTGCTTTACTTTATCAACAAGTTTGCCCAAACCGATCTTGCTTAACAATTTTTGATGTTTCATTATAAACGAGAACAAGAACCATTTATGCTTTGCCTTGATTCCGTCAATAATTTTGTTGCGGAAAACTTCAAACAACCGTGGAACCGCCGGAATGACATGCGGACGATATTTTTTGAAATCCGCCATCAATTCTTTTGGGTTAATTGTTGGCTGAAGCAAAACACCTGCACCATATTGCACTGTTGCCAAAACTTCTACGGCAAACCCGAATACGTGATACATCGGCAAGAACCCATACAAAATATCACCTGAGGTAATATATTCACGCATATCCAACAAAGATTTTGCACACTCTGTTAAATTATAATGTGTCAGTGGTACAACCTTTGGTGTACCGGTTGACCCTGATGTAAATGATAATGTTGCAATTTCCGAATCTGGCAAATCTGCCGGTTTAAGTTTCGGATTTACATCCCCATCATCCGCCGTAATATCAATAAATGTGAAATTATCTGTCTTGTAAAAGAACGATTTTTCCGCACAAACAAATTTGCACTTGGTTATTTTCGCCATATTGTCATATTCAAATGGCGTTAAGTTGGTATCCAGTAATAAAACCTTGCCACCCAAAAACCAAATTGCAAATAACGTTATTGGAAATGCGGGAATATTATGTGACAAAATACCAACAACATCGCCCGATTTCACCCCCGCATCATGCAATGTCGCCGCACGAC
>JAEEQU010000046.1 GCA_016285415.1 Alphaproteobacteria bacterium
ATAAGTGGCTTGGGTCTGATCCCGCCAATGCCATAACGCGCAGCGCGCGATATGGGTTTATATCCGTTCCGTGTTCTGCATTATATGCCTCAATCGCTTCTACACGTTGTTGTAATAATTCTGGGTCATTTGCGTACCATTTTTCCATGGCCGCTTCGGCACGTGGCACGGCCTCTTCTGGATAATCGGTAACAGTTTTTGTATGTTCCACCTCTTCGGTGGTCTCACGCAATTCTTGGTGTGATGACTTTTCTTGTAACAGCGTATTTTCTTGGTAGTGCTGGTTAAACGCATTTATACCCATGTGTGCCACCGCACGACCGGCGAACCCACCGGCAATAATCGCACCAACATTTGCAATTGCCCATGCCAAAGATTCAACCGCAGACATTTTCCGACGGGCATCACGATATGCTTCATGTGCATTTTTAAGTCCGCCCGCCGCCAACGCGCCATATCCCAATGCAACGGCGGCCGTTGCCATACCGGCGGCACCAAAGCACATTGCAATACACGCGATTGCGGTAACCCCAAGTGATTTTAATATATCTTTATCGTGCAAGAAATCTGTAATTGTGGCATCAGGATGATTCTTGCGCCAACGATTAACCTGAACAATACCGGCACCCAACGCCACCGTAAACCCAAGTGCCGCCGCAGAAACCGCCAATGACATCCCCGCGGTCGCCGCCAACGCAGTTGCAATTGTGGTGATAATCGCACTGGCGATAAACGCACTGGCAACACCCTTTAAGATGCGTTTAAATAATTCTATACGTTTTTGCATACGCGCATCGGCATTGCCAATAGAACTGGCCTTTTCAAAGAAGCGTTCCATTTCTATTTTTGATGATGTCGCGCCGGCCTTGGATTTAATACGCGCCAACCATCCGCCTGTTGCGTTTGCATGCGCATTTAATGTTGCAGTATATGCCCAATCTGGTATTTGCCCACCGTTTTGCGCCATGGTTTTATCCATGTCTGCACGTTTTGTCGCATCTATGAATATTTCTGGATTTTCCGCAGCCGCGTTTGCCTTTTCGCTTTCGCGCGTGACACTGTACAACAGATAGACAACCTCGTCATTTACTTCGCGTTCCAATGCATCCGCGTCTATTTTTTCACTGAATCTTGCGGCATGCTTTTTTGCGACATTATGACGCGCCAATTCAATAATTGTATCCAGCCGTCCACCCTTGATTATCTTGCGGTTTTCGGCATAATCTTCGTATTCTGTATCGTCTTTGCGTCCGGCCGATTTAAATTGCGGAATAACATTGCCGTCTTGGTCTAAGAATTTATATTTAGAAGCAATACGTTTGGTTTCTTCGGATATTTCAATACGCGCAATTTTGTAATCTAATTTATCCCAGCGTTTTTCTAATTTCTGTGCGGTTTGTGGTGTAACCTGTCCCAAATCACCCCATGTGCTATCGTATTCTGTGATTACCGTCCCCAGTACTTCTAAATTGCTGTCCATTTGGGCAATTTTTTTATCGTCCAAATCAACGCCTAATTCGGCCATTTCTGCGCGACGGGCATCTTTATTTTTGGCATCAACATCACCCATACGCGCATGTAACATATCAACAAAACCCGGATACACATCTGCAATATTTGTTGTATCAACAACATTGTCATTGATAATCATACCACCAGAATTTGCAAAATCAGCCGACATATTGTCTATGTGTTCGGCGATTTTCTGCAACCGTGCCTTTTGGGCGTCATCTGTTTTTGCCTTGGCATATGCGGCGCGATATGCGTTTGCCAGAATCGCAGGTGTTGCGCCATTAAAATTCACCAAATCATCGCCAACAAATTTATCACAGAATACCAACCGTTGTTCCGCGGAAAGTTCTGGAACCTTGGCAATAATTTTGGCAACGCGTTCAATATCGGTCATTTTTTCGGCGGCATTTTTGTCCGTTTCGGATAAAAGCCCCATATCAAAATACGTATGAACGATATGTTTACTGAATATCAGTTCATTTCGGTCCGATGTGTATGCGCGTTCACGACGCACCCCTGTATTAACGTTCTGATTTTTTTGTGGTATTTCTGGCATAATTGCACTCCCCATGACTTATATTTAAATTTTATAATATTTTATCATAAAAGCACTTATAAAGAAAGCAAATTTATGATACAATATGTGCCATGGTTATCTCTATAATTTTACTGATTGTTGGATTTGTTTTGATGGTTCGCGGTGCCGATGTTTTTGTTGACGGCGCCGTCAGTGTTGCAAAACGTTTTCATATTCCGACACTAATTATTGGCACAACACTTGTCGCCATCGGGACCAGTGCACCCGAAGCCGCAATCAGTATCGCCGCCGCGATCAAAGGCACCGCGGGTGTTTCCATTGGCAATGTCATCGGCAGTAATATTACCAATGTATTTCTTATTCTTGGATTAACCGCGATTATTGGTGCGATTCCCATAACCAAAAACACGAAAAAATATGAATTACCATTTGTTGGATTTATAACTTTGTTATTATGCTTGGTCGGTTTGTGGTTTGGGGTTGTGTCACGTCCGGTGGCATTTGGATTTTTGGGACTGTTTGTCTGCTTTATTGGGTATACGATATTTATGGCACGCCGTAGTTCCGAACCCGACCCAGAATATCAAGAGTTTTCAATTGCCTACACAACTGTAATGATAATTGCAGGTATTATCGCACTGGTCTGGGGCAGTAATATGACCGTAGACGCCGCAACCGACATTGCAACACGCATGGGTGTATCAGATCGTATTATTGGTCTGACCATTATTGCCATCGGAACCAGTTTGCCCGAATTGGTGGCAAGTATCACCGCCGCAATTCGTAACGAATACGATTTGGCGGTTGGAAATATTATTGGTTCAAATATATTTAATATTTTGTTTGTTTTGGGAACGGCGGCGGCGATACACCCCATACCGTTCAGTCCTGCATTTGTTACCGACGGCGCGGTTGCATTATTGGCAATAATAATGCTGATGATATTTGCCGCCAAAGATTCCCGCATGGGTCGTATTGGTGGAATTATATTTCTGGTTTCATACATTATTTATACTGTGCGTTTGATTATGTAAATTTCGCTTGCGTTAAAAATACCGCCTTTGTTAAAGTTGCCATTGAATAGTATGGGAATTTGTTTCCAAAAAAGGAAAGAGAATTGAAACGGGTTGCGTTATTTTTATCATTACTGTTTATCGGAACGGCGTTTGCAACCGGCGACAAAATCACAACATCAAAAACATATGTTGATACACAATTGGCAACCAAACAGGAAAAAATTACCGCGATTGATACAAATACGGTTATAACCACAACCAACACCGATGGCGAAATTGGTGAAAAGGCAATTTATGATACAACCGCGGCGTATGATACCCAGCAAGATGCGCTTGTAACCGCCGCAGATGCCAATGCCGCAATTCAAAATGCAATTGATACCGAATTTATATGCACCGAATGGGCGCCAAATGCCGAACACACAGACGATAATTGTTATATATGGGATATTCAAAATGTTAGTACGGTAAACCTGCCCAGTGGGTATACACGATTACAATATTTGGAATCAACCGGAACGCAGTATTTAAACTTGGGTCGCCCAATTGGCTCTGGGGAAAATATAACAACAAAATTTGAATATACGGTTGATAAAGTTGGTGTATGGTTTGGTGCACGTGCCGGAAATTCTTATTCCGCGGGTTTTGTGTTTGAATTTGCACAATATGCAAATAATTTGTTCATCCTTTCCCAAAAAACAACAGTAACATCATATCACGGTTATCAGGCAAATGGCCTTTCGTTTATGACCCCATATATATTGAATTGGTATGGAAACCCATTTCAAAAACCCACCTTATCACCAACAAAGACATTTAACAATAGTGGCAATAATATTAACGAATCAAATTATCTTATTACGCCACCATATAACGCATTTTTGTTTGCATACAATATGGCTGGGACTGTAAGTGGCAAAAAACCAATGCGCATTTATTATTTTACGGTTGAAGGTAAAATGAACCTTATACCAGCACGGCGAAACAGCGATGGGAAACTGGGAATGTATGATACCATATCAAATGCGTTCCTTACCAACGCGGGCACAGGCGAATTTATTGGTCCAAATTTTTTACCAACTGAAAACTAACTAATTATTTTGATTTTGGTAATTTAAAGAAACGCGTATTTTTAAGAACTGATATTTCTGATTGTAAATTTTTAATTCGCAATATTGTTGCATTATCAATTTTGTTGGCAAGGCATTTTTGCAAATATGACTGCGGATTAAATTTAGTTTTATCTTCTATATAGCACATTGCAAAGTTTATCACGCCACCATGGGTCACAACCAATGTGTTTTTATCAAAATCCATTGATTCCAAAAATTCGCCCACACGTGCAAAGGCGTCTTCAAATTTTTCCGCATTAAATTTTGTCGGGTTCGCAAAAAACATTCCGACCAATGCCGGATCAACCGCCCTTTTATACAGGCCGGTTAATTCCCCAAAATCGTATTCGCGCAACCGCGCATCATATTCAACCGTTATTTTCAATGCGCCACCAATAATCTCTGCGGTTTGCGTCGCGCGCGTTAAATCGGACGATATGATTTTTCCCAAATTTAAATTTTTTAATTTCGCGACCGTATCAGATGCCTGTGCACGTCCCGTATCATTTAATGGTATATCATTTTGACCCTGAATTTTATGTTCAAGGTTCCAATCTGTTTGTCCATGTCTTATCATATACAGCATAGACGGCATTTTAAGAAATAAAAACGGAAAATCAAATTAAAAGTAAAAACGCCTCAATGGGCGCCTAAATATGATGGTGGAGCTGATCGGACTCGAACCGACGACCCCTTGCATGCCATGCAAGTGCTCTACCAACTGAGCTACAACCCCATTTCGGAAAGGTATTTTATATTTCTTCTTGCCAAATGTCAAATATATTTGCTAATCTGCGATTAGATTCAAGGAGTTTTATATTATGGATATTCAATCTTTAAAAACAGAAATAGAACAAAAAACCGCCCAAACAATAGAAGTTTTACATAATGAATATGCGGGGCTGCGTACTGGGCGCGCGTCTGTGCACTTGCTGGACGGTGTGCGTGTTAATACGTATGGTTCTGATATGCCGTTAAACCAATTGGCAACGGTTTCAACGCCTGATAATCAAACTTTGTCCGTTACCGTATGGGACATGTCAAATGTTGGCGCCATTGAAAAGGCGATTCGTGAATCTGGATTGGGTTTGAACCCGATGAGTGCTGGTGCGGTTATCCGCCTTAATATGCCACCACTTACCGAAGAACGTCGCAAAGAATTGACCAAGGTTGCTGGTAAATATGCCGAAGAAGCCAAAATTTCTATGCGTAATATTCGCCAAGATGCAATGGGCAAAATCAAACGCGCCGTAACCGATAAAGAAATTTCCGAAGACGATCAACACAAATACGAAGCAGACATTCAAAAGATTTTTGATGCGCGCAGTGCCGAAGTTGATGCCATCGCAAAACAAAAAGAAGCAGATATTATGTCTGTTTAATGTTTAACATAAAAAATCGGTGTAGAAATGTTAAAATTGTTCAAAAAGAAATCTGCTGTATCCAACGAACCAACCAAGGTTCCAAATCACATCGCGTTTATATGCGACGGTAATCGCCGTTGGGCCGAAGCACGCGGTCTGCCGCCACTGATGGGACATCGCGCGGGAATCGCAAATTTTGAAAATCTGGTTGATTGGTTTATTGCACGTGGTGTTACGACGATAACCTTCTTTATTTTCTCAACAGAAAATTGGAATCGGTCCGATGAAGAAGTAAATTTCTTGATGGATTTGTTTTATTCAGAATTAAAGAAAAATTTGAAACACGCATTGGAAAAAAATCTGCGCTATCGCGTTATCGGTTCACGCGACAGATTGCCAAAAAAATTGGCCGATATGTGCGATAAGTTAGAGGCAGAATCCGCAGAAAACACCGCGGGAACCGTTGTGTTTGCATTAAACTATGGTGGTCAAGACGAAATTATAAATGCCGTCAATGACGCCATCGCCGAAGGTAAACCAGTTACCCGCGAAACATTTGAAACCTTTTTGGACACTGGGGAATTATTGCCTGTGGATATGATGGTAAGAACAAGTAATGAATTTAGAATCTCTAATTTCTTGTTGTGGAAATTGGCGTATGCCGAATTGCTGTTTGTCCCAGAACATTGGCCAGATTTGGTAAAATCAGAAAAGTTATGGCAATTTGTTTTGGACGAATATGCCAAACGTAATCGCCGTTTTGGTGGCGGGAAAAAAGCGAACTATTCAGGACGCAAAAGCAAATAGGATGAACAATGTCAGAAACAATGAATAGGGTATTGGTTGCCGCGGGATTGATTCTTGGATTATTGGGCGCGATATGGCTGCAAAATCATGGTTTTCCGACCGCGATATATTGGATTGGGTTATTGGTTTGTGCCGGAATGATTTTTGAATTTTTGTATCGCCTGTGGTATGCACCACGCGATGTAATGTTTAACCAAAAAAATTTGTTATTGTTTCTGGGGTTCTTGGGATTGCTGATTTTGGATTTCATGTCCATTATGACGGTTGGTCGGCGCCCGATGGTTATGCTGATGATTCTTGTAATTGTATGTGCCGCCGATATTGGTGCGTGGCTGTTTGGGCGCATTTGCGGTGGTGATAAATTGTGGGAAAAGGTATCTGAACACAAAACATGGGCGGGTCAGATTGCCGGAATTATTTGCGGTGCGGCATGTGCAATTTTATATGGGCATTTATTCCTTAACCCATTTACACCACAAATGGTTTGGGTTGGTATTGGAATTGCACTGTTATCACAATACGGCGATTTAACCGCAAGTTTTATTAAACGCAAAATGAAAATCAAAGATTTTAGTAATGTCCTTGGGAAACACGGTGGCATTATTGATCGTTTTGACGGTTGGATTTATGCGTTGCCTGTAATGTGGTACGTGTTAATGTAATGGGGAAAAAGGGGGAAAGGAAAAATGCATACTATAATGACCATTATCGCGTTATTGATTGTCCTTGGGGTTGTCGTGTTCATACACGAGCTGGGGCATTTTTTGGCGGCGCGATGGGCGGGTGTACGCGTTGATGCATTTTCTATTGGGTTTGGCCCCGCAATTATACAATGGCATGATAAACGCGGCACAGTATGGAAAATTGCATGTTTGCCACTTGGTGGATATGTATCTATATATGGCCAAGAAGATATGTTTGACCGCAAAAAATACAATGCATTACCAAAAGAGAAAAAGGTTGGACATTATCTGTCTGCGCCGGCATGGAAACAATTTATCATAATCGGCGCTGGGGTATTTATGAATTTCATTTTGGCGTGGTCAATATATTCTTCTATTTTCATGTTTAAACCGCGCACCGTTCAATTACCTGTTATCGGCCAGGTTATCCAAGACAGCGTTGCTTTTACGGCCGGCGTAAAACCAGGGGATACAATTGTTAAAATAAACGGTGGCACGATTACAAATTGGGGTGAATTAGTAATCGCCAAAGAACTGACCGGCGCACACGATGCCAATGTAGAGGTTTTACGTAATGATAAATTGGTTTCGGTAACAATTAAATCTGCGGAACGTTGGGGTTTGGTCGCCGATGGCAGCAAAACCGAATTACGCAAAAAGGGTTTCTTTGGCGCAATTTATGCCGGCGCACGTGAAACATATTACCAATCAAAAACTCTGTTGGTGATATTGAAACAAATTGT
>JAEEQU010000047.1 GCA_016285415.1 Alphaproteobacteria bacterium
CCCATGACAGTGTCGCGACCGTTTCATAAATTCCGCCACGAACCGTTGCCCATATTGTGGACAGCAGTAATATGCCGATATAGATATAATCCATCCATGTCAAGTCAAACATGATTTCCATCCATTATTTTGTTTTACGCGTTAACACAAACCCCAGTCCACCAAGCAACACAACCAGTATTAAATATAATACCCAATTACCACCTGATGTTTTGCTAGCATTTTTTTTAGTTTTTTTTTGCGCATCTTCATCTGCAACTTTTGCGATTTCGCGATCAACAATTGCCGATGCGCGTTCAGAATGGTTATTGCGAAATTCATCTGCATTTTTTTCCATTGCCAATTTATTCTCCGCCGCTGCCGATTTTGCCGCATCATCCAAGTCAACCTCTATCGCGGCACGGACATCGCCCTGCATGGCATCGCCATAACCCTGGAAGCATTTGTCACCAATAACCAAAACCGGAACACCACCAGATTCATATTCACACTTTTTTAATGCGGCCATAAAATCATCACGATTTACCGATTTCATCACATTAAACTTGGTCACATTCAAGTTTTCATATTCATATATCAAATTGTTAGAAATAAATTCCAACGCATGATGACAATGCGGACATGTCGGCGAATAGTAAATTGTTATATCGGCCGCAACCGCATTTCCAATAAACATCACACCCGCAAGCGCGCCTAAAACAGATGATTTTTTCATTTTTTCTCCTTTTATTTTAATCTGATTATAGAAATAACAACGCATATCGTGCAAGTGATTTTTAACAAAAAATAAACTATTTTTCCTATGGCGACAAAAATATTATTATATAAAATAGAAAAAGCCAAAGGAGAAAGACAATGTTCCACCTGAACGATTTTCCGTTACCGTTTCGTGAAACAGATTTGGTTCCATATATGTCTGTTGAAACGGTACAATTTCATTATGGGAAACACCTTGCGACATATATTGCAAATTTAAATAAACTGATTGCAGATACAAAATATGCCGATATGGATTTGCGTGAAATTATTATAAATTCGGCGCGCGATGAAAACGCACAAAAAATATTTAATAACGCGGCCCAAATTTTTAATCACGAATTCTTTTTTAATTGTTTGGGACGCGGTGGCAACACTATGGTTCCAGATTTAATATCTGATGCATTTGGTGGCGCGGCCGAATTCAAAGAAAAATTTAAAGCCATTGCAAATAGTGTTTTCGGTTCTGGATGGGTGTGGTTAACACACGATAACGCAAACGGTTTTGAAATTATTGCGACAAAAAATGCCGACACACCGATTGCACACGGGATAAAACCTGTTTTGACATTGGATTTATGGGAGCACGCATATTATTTGGACTTTCAAAATCGTCGTGCCGATTTCATAGACACGTTTTTGGAAAGTTTAATAGATTGGAAATTTGTGGTTAGTAATATGAATATATAAAAAATGCGGTTCATCCGCATTTTTTACCTTACGACATGAATCATCCGAACATCGTCAAATTCAGGACTTTTGTTAAATACTGATTGGGCGCGTGGACACATGCATAATATTTTTCGGTGTGTTCTGCGTGCAAATTCTACAACACATTTGACCAGGTTATGACACAAATCACTATTGCTATATTCTTCATCTATTTGTGTTGATTCAATAATCAACCTATCCGCGCCGACCCTAATAATATCTATTTCACCAATTTGGCGCCCATTGCATTTTGCACAGAAACCACCATTGTTTTGTAATTCTTGGTATATGATATCTGATGGCATTTTTTGTTTTCCCCTAATGCAGAAAATACCACACCGCACACAATACGTTAATATGAATGTTTACCAAAAAGCGGGGATGTTTTCCCCGCACGTTTTACAGATGTGAAAAATTCTTTTGAATAATTCGGCCACTGCGTCGCAGTGCGTTCACCTCGGCAGCAGACATTTTTGGATTTAATGTTGCAATGACACCGTTTTCACCGACCACACGTGGCAAAGACATCGCCAACACATGCGAACCCGTTCCATTAACCGTTGATACCGTCAATATTCTGTGTTCATCATTTACAATAGAACGCAATAAATCTGCAACCGCCGCACCAATTCCATCCCATGTTGCACCACGTCCACGAATAATTTCATACGCCGCGTTATGCACACGATATTCAATCGTGCTGCGCGTTGCCGCTGTTAATGGATTTTTGGTTTGACGGCAGAAATCATCCAATGACAAACCGCCAACCGTAACCGATGACCAATCTATGACACTGCTATCGCCGTGTTCACCAAGCACATATGAATGAACCGATTGTGGTGATACAGACAACTGGCGCGACAATATTGTCCGCAACCGCGCAGAATCAAGCATGGTTCCCGTTCCAATGACACGCGATGGTGGTAATTTAGACAGCGATTGTGCCAACATCACCATAACATCCAACGGATTTGTCACCAGAATTAAAATTACACGTTTTGGATCAACATTTGCCATAACTTTTGGCACAATATCACGAATAACATCGGCATTATTTTGCAATAAATCTGTACGGGTTTGCCCGGGCTTTTGATTTGCGCCCGCCGAAATAATGACTATATCAGAACCACGAATGCCACGATAGTTATTGACCGCCGTTATCTTTACATCAAATCCAAAGGTTGCGGCATGCCCCAAATCTTCGGCGGCGGCACGTGCGCGCACCCCATCGCGATCAAACAAAACAATTTCATGGACCAAACCAGTGTTTTTGACCGCGGTTGCAACCGCAGACCCAACAGAACCAATACCGATTATTGCTATTTTCATGTTTTTTCTCTCTTATTACCTACGATAATTATACCATAAAAAGTATTTGATAAAAACATTTATATTTTGATAATATCCTTCTTGTGCAACTTTGGGGGTTAGGTTATGAAGAAAATTTTATGTTTTGGCGACACAAGTGGTAAATACGAAAGCGCGATTAAAAACGCTATGCTGAAATGCCCAAATATTGCGGGTTGGATGCACGCATTGGACAGTGATGATTTGCCAAATCAGGATGATGATTTTGTTTTTCTGAAATGCGATATTCATTCGGATGATTTTCTGCGCCGTATTATTGCAATAAACAAAAAATTAAATAATGGCGAAAAATTTTATTTAACACATTGTGCAGTATTTTTTGATAAATCGGGAAATCGCCCACCGTTTATTTTAACAGATGCGGCATGCGTTCCGATGCCTGATGAATCCCAATTAACACATATTGTACAAAACGCAGTGTCATTATTTAAACAAATCTTTGGTGATAACCGTGCACCGTTTATATCGCTGATATCGGCGGGGGGTGATACGAACACGAAATTGTCCCCATTATTACATTCATGGTATATGGCACACATAAACGAATTTCCACAATCAACATTGCGAATTGAACAATTGGATGTCGCATTAGACACAACCGCCCGTACCGAAAAACACCTTGGGGGTGATATTGCCGACATCATTGTTGTTGATAATATCAACACTGGAAACGCAATATTTAAATCATTATCAGTATTAAGTGGCGATTGGGAACCCGCATGTTTTTTAATGGGCGCGAAAAACACAATTATCTTAAATTCGCGCAGTGCAACCAAAGACGCACTAACCCATAATATTTTATTGGCGTGCAAAAATTAAAAACGGATGCAAACGCATCCGTTTTTTATATTTATCTGCGTTCAACCCCAGTTTGTCCCAACATTTGCATATTTGGATTTTGCACAACTGTTTCTTCTTGTTTTTCCGCCTTTTCTACAATTCTACTTGCTATGGCTGGTATACCACGTTCTTTTATTATTTTTTCTCTCATTTCATCATTATACTTTTGCGGATCTTGTTCCATAATCTCTGCCAGATCATATTTTATAAGAGTGCTGATGTGAATTAATCTGTCTATATTTGGACTACGTTGTGCGATTTCTTGTTCAATGATTTTATCCACAACTGCAATGACCCGTTGCACGACGTGTTCAATAATTTCTGGTTTTGGCTTACGCCACAATTTGAAATCTTTTAAGGTATATTGTATATCAAAAACTTGATTTCTATCACTTGATGGTTGTGGCATATAAAAATCTTTTATAATGTCAATGCGCTTATCCGACCATATGTAATCAAAATGTGCAACCAGCAAATCTTCGTATGCCGCGTCATTACCCTTTAACACATCTTTAATGGCCTTAAAATCCATTTCTGAGCCTGATATTTTCCCTTGTTTCAGCAAATTATATCTTTGCAATGCAGCCGAATAAATTTGTGCGGCGTTTGCACCATTGTCCGATAATTTATATGGATCCACCATTACACACATCTGTTGCATAATGTATTGTACCTGTTCTGGTGTTTTACCATTACATTGTTCCATTACAAATTTGATTAAATCAAATTCTTGTTGTGATACGCGACCATTATTAAATTCTTCTGTTAACTTGTTCATAAATTCAGGACTAATTGGTATAGCATCAACTAATGTTTTATACAAACCTGTCGCATATCTGGCCGGAATTCTGTTTTCCTCTTTTTCTTCCGCTGGTGTTATATCATATGCCGCCTTTTCTAATTGTTTAAACTTTTTATAATCTATACCTACCATTTGTTCTGGCATTTCAATTCTCCTTTATTATTTGACATTATTATAACACATTATGACCCCATTTGCAAAAAACGGATGCAAACGCATCCGTTTTTACTAATATATCATCGTTTTTTTAGTATGATTTGGCAACAAACACAAAACCTGGATCATTGTCGTCCAAACAACGACGTGATATTTTGTATTTTTCAACCAATTCATCAAACTTTGGGACCTGGGTTTCTATGTATTTAATACGGAAGAACCCAACTTTGCCACTTTCCAACGCATTTTCTAATTCACGAATATCTGCGACATCATGAATCATCGTTTTATTGCGTTCCGCGGCGGCAACATACATATCGCGTTGAATTGCATCCAGTTTCGCCGCAACCAAATCACCGAAATCAACAACCGATGCCATTTCACGCGAAGATTTACCCAAATCACGACGCGTTATGGTTACCGTTCCTGTTTCTATTTCGCGTGCGCCGACTTCAACGCGCAGCGGCACACCGCGTTTAATCCATTTCCACATTTTATCTGCACTGCGCATATCCGAATTATCTGTCAGCACGCGAATATTACGTTCTTTTAATTGGCTTTCCAAATTATCAGTAAATGCCTTTAACGCTGACATATCTTCATCACCGCGCGTAATCGGAATTATCACAACTTGGTGCGGTGCAACGGCTGGCGGTAAAATCAAACCGTCATCGTCGCTATGTGTCATAAACAAACCACCCATCATACGCGTTGATGTTCCCCAAGAGGTCGTCCACGCATATGTTAATTTGCCATCTGTGCCAAGATATTGAATACCAAAAGATTTTGCAAAATGCTGACCCAAATCATGTGATGTACCGGCCTGCAACGCTTTGCCGTCCTGCATAATTTGTTCAACGGTGTATGTATGATCTGCACCTGCAAATCTTTCTTCGGGTGTTTTTTCGCCCATTACACATGGTATCGCCAAAACATCGCGCATATAATCGCCATACACTTTATGCATTTTGCGGGCGTCTTCGTTTGCATCTTCGTGAGTGGCAAAAACATTGTGGCCTTCTTGCCAATTAAATTCAGATGTGCGCAAGAACATACGCGGGCGCATTTCCCAACGCATAACATTTACCCACTGATTTAATTTTAATGGCAAATCACGATAAGATTGCACCCAACGCGACATTGCTTCACCAATAATTGTTTCGGATGTCGGCCGAATAATGTATGGTTCGGTCAATTTTGATTCTGGGTCTGGTTGCAACCGGCCATCTATCATTTTCAACCGATAGTGCGTAACAACCGCGGCTTCTTTGGCAAAACCGGCAACATGTTCGGCCTCTTTATTAAAATATTCAATTGGAATCAGCAATGGAAAATTAGCATTTAACACACCGGCGGCTTTGATTCTTTTATCCATTTCGTCGCGCATCAGTTCCCATATTGCCCAACCATACGGTTTTATCGTCATACATCCACGAACCGGAGAATTTTCTGCCAAATCCGCCGCCACAATTAAATTTTGATACCATTCGCTAAAATTTTCTGCCCTTGTTGGAGTTATTGCTGTTGTCATGTTTTTTCACCTTTGTTAATTTATACCCTATATAATACACATAAAAAACACATAAAACAAGTGTTATAAAAAATGGGGCAACCGCCCCATTTTTAATTATGTGAAAGTATTCGTATCATGTCTTGGACACGCGCAACAAAATCTGATACATCAATTTCGTGTGGCATATTTGACGTATCAAAATCATTTATACGATATTTAACCTCTATCACATTATTGGCAATGTTCTTTTCCGAAATAATCAGCCGAATTGGTGCCGCGATTAAATCGGCATCTGCGAATTTTTCCCCCGCATGAATATCACGATTATCCAAGATGGTTTCTATACCATTTGCGGTTAAATCATCGTGTATTTTCTGCGCCAATCCTAATACAGATGCATTTTTACCATTCAGTCCAATAATGTGAACTGCAAAAGGCGCGGTTTCCATATTCCACACAGGCCCATTGTCATCGGAACTTTCTTCCAATATTGCCGCCATAACACGCGTTACACCAATTCCATAACATCCCATAATTGGTGTTCTTTCATTTCCATTGGCATCGGTATAAGTCATGTGCATAGATTCTGTATAAAATTTACCAAGTTGGAAAACTTGACCGATTTCAATTCCACGAACCTTGCGTAATTCTTTACCACAATGTGGACACATTGGATTATTTTCATCCACAACTTCTTTGTTTGCACGAAAACCACAATTGCAGATATACAATGTGTCTTCGCCTGTTTCGTGAATCAGTTGGAATTCATGTGTATATTTACCACCCATATCACCCGACGATGCCAAAACATCCGTAAATTTTTTCAGCCCGCATCGTTTGAACAACCGATAATACGCATTAAAACAACGTTTATAGTATTTGTCCAAATCTTCCTGGGTTTCATGGAAAGAATACGCGTCTTTCATAATAAATTCACGTGTCCGCAGCAATCCGGCCCTTACACGCAATTCATCACGAAACTTTGTTTGAATTTGATATAACATAAATGGTAATTGACGATAAGACGTCAAAACCGAACGCGCATAATCTGTAATAACCTCTTCGTGTGTTGGGCATATTACATAATCTGCGCCTGACCGGCCCTTGAACTTTGCAATATTGTCCATTGAATCATACCGACCTGTTTCACGCCACAGGTCTGCACTGCAAACCACAGGCAATAATACTTCTTGGCCGTCAATTGCGTTCATTTCATCGCGAATTATATTTTCTATTTTGTGAACAACGCTCCAACCCAATGGTGTCAAAGTATATCCACCTTGAAAAGTTTGATACACATATCCGCCCTTGATTGCGATTTTATGTCCACGTGTTGTTGCGCCTGATACATCACCTATCAGACGTTTTACGCATAAATTTTCTATTTTCATATTTGTTAACC
>JAEEQU010000048.1 GCA_016285415.1 Alphaproteobacteria bacterium
TGATGCATTCCGCACCGCAGCCCTTTCAAAAAACGACCCATATCGCATTTCTATATTTTGAACCGTCGCATACCCCGGATACACACCAACCATAGATGTTGACCAGTTCTTGTTTCCATAAACGACTTGTGCGCCACTGTTTTCTGTCGGGCTTATTGCGGCAACATCCGGTAATTGCGCCAGATATTCTATATCATCCATGGTCAATGTCATACGATTTCCACCACGCACACCGGCACTTTGCGCCGCACCCGCACGTATCATAATCGTATTTGTCCCAAGGGAAGAAAATTGGTCGGTAATAGATTGCTGAACCGTTTCGCCAACCGCAACCATAATCACAACCGCCATAATACCAATAACGATCCCCAATACCGTCAAAAAAGACCGCATTTTATTGCCACTGATGGACAACCACGATTCATGTGCAATATCATAAAATGTCATTTTTTATGCGCCCTTTGTTCAGATTTGGTTAACACAGATTCGCTTTTCGGCACCGGTCCATCGTATGTAATATGACCGTCATAAATATGAATCACGCGGTTCGCATATTGCGCAATTTCAAATTCGTGCGTAATCATTACAATGGTTATCTTTAATTCCGCATTTAATTTCTTAAAGAATTTCAAAATTTCATTGCCCATCTTGGAATCAAGGGCACCTGTTGGTTCATCCGCCAATATAATTTTTGGATCACCCGCCAATGCACGCGCAATTGCAACACGTTGCTTCATTCCACCCGACAGTTGCGTTGGCAAATATGTTTCAAATTTTTCCAAACCCACCAATTTCAACATTTCACGCGCACGCGATAACCGTTCTTCCATTGGCAAACCACGATACATCAACGGCAACATAACATTGTCCAAAATATTCCGCTTTGGCAGCAAATTAAAGTTCTGGAAAACGAATCCAATATATTCATTCCTGACACGCGCCAATTCATCAGGCAACAATGTTGTTATATCTTTGCCATATAATTCATAAACACCACTGCTTGCGACATCCAACGCCCCGATTATATTCATACATGTTGATTTCCCCGACCCCGAAGGTCCCATAATCGCGACAAATTCCCCCGGCATAACATCAAATGTGTTATCAAATAAAACCTGTTGTTCACCGCCAATTTCCAACGGGAAACTTTTACAGATTTTTTTCATTGAAATAATCGGTGTTTGCTTTTGCTTCATTGGTATTGCCTTTATCTAGGCCCACCTGGACCAGCACCCATCATTCCGCCACGTTGATTACCATTTGAACGGCGGGTTACCGATTGCCCGACATAGCCCAAGATAATTTTATCGCCTTCTTTTACATCCTCGGATATGATTTGTGTTTCGGTTGCGGTTGCGATTCCCTTGGTATATGGTACCAAAACAACCTCTTTCCCACGCTTTACCGCCAAATGATTTGTTGGTTTTACCGTTTCGTCTGTTACTTCAACAATACCATCAAAACTGCGCAACAAGAACGCGGAATTCGGGGCCTTCCATGTATCCGTTGCAGAATTCACAACAATTGTTACAAACGCCGTCATACCCGGCATCAGCGATAAATTGCTGTTATCAACATCTATCACCACCGTGTAAACAACAACGTTTGATGTTGTTGTTGGCGACAGACGAACCTGACGCACAGAACCATTAAATGTCTTGTTCGGATATGCATCAACCGTGAAAGTGACCGGTTGACCAGTTTTAATTACACCAATGTCCGCCTCGGATACTGACGTTTCAATTTGCATTTTGGTTAAATCTTCGGCAATTTCAAACAAATCGGGTGTTTGAAAAGATGCTGCAACCGTTTGTCCTTTATCAACCTTGCGCGAAATAACCGTTCCGTCAACTGGGGACGTAATTGTTGCATAACCCAAATTCGTAACCGCGCGATCATATTGCGACTGCATACGCTTTACTGATTGAACGGCCTGTTCGTATGTGGACAAAGATTTTTCCATTTCTGCGCGCGCAATATAACCAGAATCATACAAAGTTTTATTTCTTTCATAATCGCTTTGCGCCAATGTCAATTGCGATTTTGCAGATTCCAATGATGCCTCGGCTTCGGCAACGGACGCCTGAAGAACCGATGGTTCAATGGTTAATAATTTATCACCTTGTTTTACCGTTGAATTATAATCCACAAAAATTTCTTCAATCGTACCGGAAACCTGCGACCCAACATTTACGGTATTCAATGGTTTAATTTCACCTGTGGCGGTAACCGTTTGCGACAGATTTCCACGCGTAATGTCCATTGTCACAAATTCTTTCTTGGACGCCTTTTTGGAACCACCAATGACCAAATACAGAATTACCAATAAAATTGTTGTAAGTATCAATAACCATTTATGACGACGAAACCAACTTCTTTTGTTTTTATTCATTATTTGCCCCTTCTAATTCTGATTTTATATCACCAATTGCCAATGCAACCGCCGCGCGTTTCACAAACAAATCGTATTTTGCAGCATTGTGTTGCCGTTGTGCATCAACCAATTCAGATTGCGCTGTTTGCCAATCCAGCATTGTCGCGCGTCCAACTTTGTACATTCCCGATGTAACCTTTTCTGATTCCGTTGCAGATTTCAATAATGCCTCGGTTTGCTTTAACACTGTCTGTGCGGTTTTGTAATTCTGGTACGCAGTGTACACATCCATCATTGCAGTATTTATTGTTTGCTGTTCGTTAAATTTGGCACGATCGTAATCACTTTCCGCCGCGCGCAAACCATACATATTTGCAAACCCTGCAAAAATCGGCATAGATGCCCGAATTCCAATTGAACCATTTATCTTGCTGGATGTTGGCACAAAAACATCGCCAATGGAATCGTCATTCCAACCAATAGAACCCGATGCGGAAATAGACGGTAAATTTTTCAAGAACGCACTGTTGCGACGATGCCATGCCGCATCTTTGTTTGCCGACGCCTTTAATAAATCAGGCCGTTTTTCGCGTGCAATTTTTATCAGTTCGTCTATATCTTCATTTTCCGCATCTGTTCCAAATGCCGAACCCATATCCGCAATTATAATATTTTGACTTGCCGGAAACGACAGTTTGGTCAGCAAAGTTCCCTTGGTAATTTCACGATTATTTTTCGCGCGTTCCAACGATAGTTTTGAACTTGCCAATGTTGTTTCCGCTTTTAAAACATCTGCACGCGCAACAACACCGGCTTTGAATTTATTACTTGCGGTATTATATGCTGTTTGTGCCACCTCCAACGCGGTCTTGGCAGATTCTACATTTGCATCTGCGTTTAATAATTCATAATAACTGCCAACAAGCCCATATACAAAATTTTGAACAGTTTCACTAAAATCAAAACCGGCGGCACGATATGTTGCAATCATTTGATTCATATCCGCGGTTCTTTTACCAAAATCAAATATCAAATACGATGCCGATATAGACGCACCATACGACCAATCATCCCAATGTTTATCCTTGTAATTTTTTCCCGCAGATACCCCCGCCGACACACTTGGCAAATAACTTGCATAACCGGCATTTTTATTAAAATGTGATGAACGCAATGAAGCATACGCCGCCGCTGTTTGTGGATTCCGACACAATCCCAATTTAATCACATCCTGAAGTGACAAAACATCATCGGGGACCGTACTGCGCGTTGCACAATCATCGGCACCAAACGCCACCATCGGCAGCATTACGGCTATCAGGAATATTTTATGCATGCAAATCTCCTACTAGAGATATATTATAACATATTTTTTTTCTAAAGGCATTGATTTTTTTTATTATTTTGAAAATAGATGCATCTGAAAAAAATTTCTAGCAGGCAAGAATAAATTGCGCGGCAATTCGTTCCGGTCAAACCAACGCCACTCCGCGCACTTGTTTGGTTCGCATAATTTTGGAACGACATCGTTTTTTATATGCGTTACACAATGAATTGTGATATAATGCCTATTTGAATCTTGGAATATATCATTTGTCCACGCAACCGCGGTAATATCTTCATGCGATAAATCTATTCCTGTTTCTTCCATCGTTTCGCGAATTGCCGTCTGGATTGGTGTTTCACCGACTTCCAAATGTCCACCCGGCGCCCCCCACGTTTCCGCACCATGTGTTCCCAAACGCAACCCCATCAGAATCAACCCCGACGGATTTATTATCCACGATGCAACACCGACACGAACATTATTTTGATTATTTACCATTTTGTTCAATTTGTCTTAACAAACTGTTCATAACATCTTTCAACTTGCGACCCGCAATTTGTTCCGTATACAAATAATTCAAAGTTGCCAAATAATTACTATCTATGGACAGACAATTCACATACGCCCCCACAGGCTTCCCAGTCGCAGTATAAACATTATTTTGTTTCGCACGCCCAAGGTCATGAACTTCTTGTTCGTCATCAACAACAACGCGCATTCCTTTGCCGTCATCACGATATACCGCCCAATCATGATTAGGTAATATTTCTGAATGCAATTCGCGGTCATCAAGTTGCGTGCGCAATTTTTCCATATTACGACGCGTTCCATCCGTATTAAACCCGACCAAGCAAATACGAATTGCCGGCAACAAATAATCACTTTGCACAACGTCCGCAACAATGTTTGCCACACCCTTTAAATTATTATGAAATTCGTCCACCGATATATCCAAGGTCAACAACTTATTACCAAAATATGCACTGCCAGCCAAACTTTTAAGGATTTCAGTACGTGTATTATATCTTTCACCCCATACACCATTTGTTTTTATTGTTGGAATTCCGCCGATTTTGTAAATACATGATAACAGTGTCGGAATATACTCAAGATTTCCAAACTGATACGGCGCCAACCCTTCGCCACCACTAATTGTGTAATGTTGCATGATATGATATGGGATTTCTTGGAATTCAGAAATATATTGTTCCGCCCGTGTTAAAGGCATGAAATTCGTAGGATTATTTGCCCCAGAACATTCACAACAATGCGCACAATTCAAATCACACCAATTTGTAATTTTTAGCGAAAGCGTCAAAACACCATACATATTTTATCCTTTGTTGACAAAAACCTTACCAAATTAAATCGTTTTGTCAACTTAAGATTCAAAAAAGTCAAAGAAATTAAACCACTGTGTTGGATATCTCAACACAATTTCTTGTAAAAAGTCCAAATATTCTGTTGCCATTTTATCGGTATCCCGCGCGACAATTTTTTTTACCATCACGCGATAATTTTCAGCGTCCGTATTAACGTTTACGATGGCAAATATTGGACAATCGCACACGCGCGCGAACCGGAACACGCCCAACGGCAATACACATTTTTTCCCAAGGAATTTTGATTTTATAACCTTGTCTGGACTGTTCGGGGAAACACGATCCGCCGCCATCATAACCAATTCACCAGATTTAAGCGCATCATACATATTCCCCGCCATCGCAATATCTATTTCCTCGGTAGAATGAATTACCGTATTTTGATATTTTGCATGCCGTTCAATAAACTGGCGAAATGCGGGGTTTTGACCAATATTCATAAACGCATGCATCCGTTTATCCATTGCATTTGGAATTGCGCACAAGGCCTCTATATTACCAAGGTGCGAACACAAGAAAAATGCGCCCTGCCCCACCAATAAAATATTTTGTAATTCTTGCCAATCGGCATTTTCATCAACCGCGAATTTTATTTTCGTTTTGGTATCACATATTGCCGACATTTTATCCACCACCGAACACGCAAATGCGCGAATATGCGCTAAGGACGAAAACCGCGCCGGTGTCATATTATTCTTTATCTGATATAAATTCAGAATATCTTTATACCGTTTTGATGTACGCCGTGCCGTCCGCGCCCCCATCGCGATAAATGTAGAAATAATACCAACCATGAATTTTAGCGCGCGAATACCAAACGCACGATACACCCACCATAAAAATTCCATACGCAATTGCCCTGCACCACGTTCACGTACCTGATACCAATTATCCACCGCGCCTTGCCTTTGGTTTATTTTGTGTTATAGTTCGGTTATGAATATTTATATAACAGATTTATCCACAATATGCAACCCAGACGATTTAGCAAAAAAATTGTCGTTATCGGATTTGGCACGGTTTCGTTCATTTAAACAGAAAAAACGCGCAATTCAATTCTTGGTTGCCCACGCGATAAAATCTGAATTAGAAAACAGATTTCAATATATATCTATTGCCCACAAAGACCATCTTGTGATTGTCGCGGCATCATCTGCCCCAATCGGTGTTGATATTGAAGACGCATCCAAACAACGCGATTTTAATTCGTTGGGCAAATTTCTAGGATTAAAAAACATAAAAACATCAGACGAATTTTATCGCGCCTTTACATTGGCCGAGGCAAAATATAAATCTAACGCTGACGCCCCTGCCCGATTTTATAAATTACAGAAATATATGATTTGCATCATTTCCAACGACCAAGATATTACATGGGAAAATTCGGCATTAGTTCCGGAACAAATATAGCGATACAACATAAGACACCGCAATACCAATGGCCAAAATCATCCCCATTGCCGCGATAAGAAAGAAACTTGTAAATGCCAACAACCCGAACCCAATAAAACTGGTCAGGAACGAATAAAACACTGGGCGTAATTCCGCGTTTTTCTTCATGTTTATATGGAATATTGCATAATCCATCCCAAGTCCAATTACTATAAATAACCCAAGCAAATGGAAAAATGTTATCGGCATGCCCAAAATAGTTAAAACCGCAACAGACACAATTACACCCATCAACGGTGGCATTAAATATTTACCTGCACGACGACCATACAACATCACCAATCCGCCAATCAAAACCAACCCACATATAACCAGCAACCAATATGTTTCGTGACTAAATTTTTCCATTTGATTTTGTATCTGGCGTGCAGGTGCAATTACCCGCGCATTTTCATTTGTTATAACCACATCCGCAGATACCGAACTAACCGAATAAAAATTACCATCTATATTTACCAAGAAGCGTTCTATTTGCTGTTTTAATTCACCCAAATCTTCATTATCAACCGTTATCGCATTGCTCGTGACAAATTGTGGCAAAACCTTTAACCCCAGCGATTTTTTTATGTGTTTTGCCTGGGATTTATATAATTCGCGAACAAGATGGTTGTTTTCGTTCTGGCGCTTTAAAGACGGC
>JAEEQU010000049.1 GCA_016285415.1 Alphaproteobacteria bacterium
CAACTTTTATGTTTTTGGCAAAGATTTCATCATGTGATACCAACAAAATTGCGCCACGATATTGGTTTAATGCATCTTCCAATATTGCGATACTTTTTATTTCAAGGTTGTTTGTCGGTTCGTCCAGAATCAATAAATCTGGTTGATTTTCACCGCCCAGGACCGCCGCCAATGTCGCCTTTAATAATTCGCCGCCTGATAGCATATAAACCTTTTTATTTGAACTATCGCCACGAAATCCAAAATTTGCAGCAATCACATGTGCATCGTGTTTTAGACAGCCCGATATGTCCATAATGTTTTCAATTATTGTTTTATCGCGGGTTAACAATGATAAATCTTGATTCAAATATGCAATTTTACCAAACGTTTTGACGGTGCCAGAATTTGCCGTTAATTCGCCACAGATAATTTTAAGTAGTGTTGTTTTCCCAGCACCATTTTTGCCACATAACCTTATGCGCGTGCCACCATACATTGTGAAATCAAAATTATCAAAAATAACTTTGTCGCCATAGGCAAAATGCAGATTGGCAATCTTAATAAGTTCCTTGCTGTAAAATGGTTTGTTTGGAACCGGAATTTTTATTTTATCATCGCGCATTTGTTCGGACAAAGATTGTTGAATTTCTATTTGTTTATCAAGTTTCTTTTGAATGATTGCACGCTTTTTTGCCTCGGTTTCTTGGCTTTTGCCTTTTAATGCGTTTGCGGCAATGGGACTGCGTTTGCCGGTGGCAATATCTTTGCGCTGTTTTGCTTCGTGATGTTGACGTGTGTTTTGTGCAATATCTATGGTGCGATTCAGTCGTCGGACGGCTTTCTCGCTGTCTGTGTACTTGGATCGCAGGTTTTCCATTTCAAGATTCTTTTGTCGGACATAGAAATCATAATTTCCACCATACACTTTTAATTGTCCATTGGATATTTCTATGATTTTATCCATGTGACCTAATAATTCGCGGTCATGCGATACAATAACCATGCCAAATGGATATGCGTCCATACGGGCAAAAAATTCGCTTCTGGCATCAATGTCCAAATTGTTTGTTGGTTCATCCAACAGTAATATTTCGGCACCGCTGTCAAATGCGCGTGCCAATTCAAAACGTTGACGTTCACCCCCGCTTTTAGAATCGGGTTCATGCAATTGTTTCATATAATAAACGGTTGCATTTCGCGCCACATTTCCCGAATTTATCATTATGTCGCCCGATAATATTTTTAACAACGTTGTTTTGCCGCAACCATTATCGCCAATAATGGCAACCCGTTCAGAATCGGTAACGGTTAACGACAGATTCGCAAATAAATCGCTTGCGGAATCATAATTAAAAAATACATTTGATAAAGAAATTAAAGCCATAACAAAAACCTTTTAATGTTGTAACGAAACTGGCGCAATAAATTGCGCGACCATATAAAAAATACAACATTACATACGCATCGGTTTTTGTCCTTTGGTTCGGTTATACGCTACATATTCTAATATAAAATGGCAAAAAAGCAAGTTTTTTATAGAAACTGCGATTTTGCCTAGTTTTTTTTAATCTTCAGAAAAATACAATCTTGCACGATGTGCACGACGCAGATTACGACGTTCTTGGAACAATATTAAATCTTTGACCAATTTTTTCGCGGTGTTCTTAATAGAACGATTACTGGCGTTTGGATGCACGTGTTGCAAGTTAATTGTGTATTGGTTCAGTAATCGTTTTTGATTCGCCTTTTTATTAAGGTTGACTTCGTCCAGAATTTGTTGCTCTGAATTTGTAAATTCAGATTCAGATATGGCATTGCTTAATAATTGTGCGCATTGAAAATTTAATTTCTTGCGACCGCTAAGCACGACATTATAAAAAATATCGTATCTGTCATAATCAGTGTTTCTGTGGCGAATTGCCGCAATTTTTTTGTTTTCTTCGTATGAATATTTATAGTTTGTACGTGTCATAATTTATCCTTTTGGTTTTCTAAGATAAATTATAATTTATTCACTAGACACATTTGGTCGTATGTTATTGTTGTGCTATTTGTTTGATATTACGCTGTTTTTATAGGTTTGATATTTCGTTGTCATTTAAAACAATCGTTTTTACCCCAAATACATTTTCAAAATCATTTTTGCATTCGGTATGAATTGGAATAATTGCTTTTGGACTTATCCGTTTTACAAATTCTTGCAGGTCAGAAACATCAGCATGACCAGATGTATGTATTTCAATTAAATGATTTTTATGTTTGTCCCATGTTTTTTGGCGTGATAAATACCCATGCCACATAGAATAAATAAAATCATAATCAGATAAACCATGTGCGTCCAGCCAATCGGCCAAAGCCCAATTATATTTAATTACATACCGGTCAGGATTTTTTGCAATTTCTGTTTTTGTGATTTTTTTGTCGGCATGCGTAAAAAACAAATTTGCATTTTTCATTTTATCGGCAATATGTTCGTTCATGCCGTAATAAATACGAACGCAAGATAACATGTCGGCATTGGGAACGGTTGCAAAAGAATCATGGAACAGGTCAAACAGTGCGGCGGTATATGGGTCAATTACGAATGTACGTCCCGACGCATTGCATGCACGAATGACCGAAACCAAACGATCCAGATTTTGCGATGATAAACTTATCCATGCAAGTTTATTGGAATTGCGCAGTGTGTCTGAAATTGCCATATACACAGATTCTTCGGTTGGGTGTTTTTCGTGTTGTTCTGTTCGGGACAGGCGTGTGCCTTCCATTATTAAATAATCAGGTGCATTTGATGTGTCGGCAAGTTTCCATGATTTCCAACTTTGGTTTGAATGGAAACGAATGTCGCCAGTATATACTACGCGTTTTTTGCCCTCGGTAATTTCATATGCATATGCCGCGGGCGCATGATCAACCAGACGTGCCGTTATGGTTAAATCACCAATTTTAACTCTTTCATTTGGCGATATTTCATGAATATTCAAATGCGATATATTAAAATCGCCGGGCAACAATGGTTGAATTTTGATTAATATATCATGTAGAGTTTTTGACATATATACCGGAATTTTCGGATTAATCAATGGCAATAACCCATAATGATCAGGATGGTTGTGTGTTATAAAAATTGCATCTATATCGGGGAATTCATTTGCATATAAACCGCAACACTTTGTTTTATAATTTTCCAATGGTAAGTTTTCTTCCATTGATGACAGTGGTGTTCCAACATCCATTAATATCCGCGTTTTTTCTGTTGCTAATTCTACACTATTTCCACCTATCTCATTCGTACCGCGGTATATGCAAATTTTCATTTATTCTCCCTTGTTGACTTTATATGATGGGCGCAATGTAAAGAACTTTACCCCCAAATTTTTCATTAGTTTTTTTGTTTCCGTTAAATTAGATTTAAATTGTTGATGCTGTTTACCATCTTGGAACACCAATACAGCCGGAATAATTTCTGCATTGTCATGTATTTTAAAATTCGTTAAAAACTGTTTGTGTTGTAATTGTTTCCAATATGTGTAAATTTCTAATACGCATCTTAATAAAGATTCTGTATTGTCTTCGCGTTTCAATTCCAACAAATATACTTTGTTTGTTTTTTCGTTATATGAAAACAGATCAATTTCGCCGACACCGACATCTTTTTCAGAACCCTTTAATGGGGTTTGAAAATCGCGCATATAACCAATTTCATCGTATGTGTCATGAAATAATGCCTTGGCAATAAACTTTTCGCTGTGTTTGTTTTTGGACTTTTTAAGTTTTTCCCAATCTGCTGTATGTTTCATATCGTATGATTGGTTGCGAATCACATTTTTAATGTTGTCCAATCTTTTCAAATGATCATCTTTTAATAACCAGGCAGAAACAACCTCGGCAAATGGGCGTTTGGTATCGGATGTCATACCAATGTTCTTTACATATTCGCGTTTATATAACCGCCATACATTTGTTGGTGTGGTATCTTGTTCCAAACGGTTAATAATATCTGTTTCAGAATATGCCATAAAAATTCTCCTTTGGGTTTTACAGTTGGGAACATAACGTTTTCCCAACGGTTGACTGGCGAATCAACACGGAAGCCAGCTTGGGCTGTCTTCGCCCCAATGCAGACTCTTTTATCCCTGCACCAAGATAGACGACTGTTTCACGTCGGGTGGGCGACCGTTCGCCCGATTCAGTTTATAAGTCACAATGATGTGCTTATCTTACTGGTCGCAGGGATGGAAGGTTGCCGTCCTGTTCATTTACGACATGTATATAAATACGGTATTTTGAAAATAAAATCAAGATACCACAAGTTATTTGCGACCAAATTTGTCTGATAAGAGTTCGGTTTATAAAATAAAAAAAGGGGACATTCGTTTCCCCCGATGGTTGATTGGCGAACCAACACGAATACAGCTTGGGCTGTATCCCCCCGATGCAAAAACTTTAACCAATGCAACATGGCCGGGTTTTATTGCGCACCCTATCAATTTTTAACGAGGTTGTTTTCCCCGACACAGATACTGGTTGCCACCCTTTGACATCTGTACATACACAAATATACATACTATCAAACACGAAAGCAATAGGTATATATTTTTATAGACCATTTCTGTCGTATGTATAATATGTTGCCCAGAATTATCTTGTTGAAAGTTTGTTTTAATATAATACCCTTTTACGAAAGGGGGTAGATAAATGTCAAAATCAAAAAAAGTTTCCGCACGCGATTTCCTTGGGCAAATGGTATCTGTTAAAATGGACAGACCGTTGGGGGTCAAACATCCAAAGTTTGGTTTTACATATCCTGTAAATTATGGTTTTATTCCAAATACTATATCGGGTGATGGCGAAGAATTAGATGCCTATGTTTTGGGTGTTGATGTGCCGATGGATACTTTCAATGGCCGTTGTATTGCGATTATTCACCGCACAGATGATGACGATGATAAATTGGTTGTTGTGCCCGATGGTAAAACATTTTCAGATGCAGATATTGATGATGCCACCGCATTTCAAGAAAAATGGTTTAAACATATAATTATTAGGGAATAAATTTTATTTAACAATATGCAGATTTTGATACGGTATCAAAAAGTAAAAAAACGCCCAAACGGGCGTTTAATTTTTGTGGCGGATGGTGAGGGATTTGAACCCCCGAAGGTCTTATTTCATACCTTGTCCGATTTCAAGTCGGATGCATTCAACCGCTCTGCCAACCATCCGGAACATTTGATGCAACCGCATCACAGACGCAATATTAAAGCATTTTTTTTCAAAACGCAACCATAAACTAATGCGATCTGCGCATGTTGTATATGACGGTATTTAAGCTGTCTATTTTGCGTTCATTGTTCAGGTATTCATCGCGTATACCCGCAAATTCACGTGGTGTAAAATTCGGGCCTTCTTCGGCAATGCAACCGTCTGCGCAGGCCTCCAGATATTCTTCAAACAAATCTTCGTTTTTCGGATCATTAAATGCATACAAAAATCCGTTATCAAATATCATGTCAAATGGTGCCATATCCGCAGATTCAACATTTAATATTCCAACAGCATCAATAAACGCTGATAGCGGTGTTGATGATTTTATCGGCGTTAAAACCCTGACATATTTATAATCTATGTCGGTTTCGCCGGCGCGTGCGGTCAAATATGGCGCAAGAACACGGTTCAATTCCCGAAGTTCACGTTTGTTAAAGAAACGTCCCATTGTGTATTTTTTATCTACGCGGTCAAAATATTTTTCTTGGGCCACATTGAACATTGTCCAATTTACTTCGGATAATGAATCGCGCAAGTGAACCGCTTGGTTAAACTCTTTTGTATTGGTTGGTTTGCGTTGTGGCTTTTGTGCGGAAAGTGACGGTGCATTAAGTAAAAAATTTGCCCCAATCCCCAATATCGCCAATAACATGATTAAACGTTTTTTTGATGAATTCGTTTTGCTTTTTTTCATATTTATTATCCTATTGCTTTTACACGCACTATTATACAGCAAAAAATAGCAGTGCAAGAGAAAAATCCGCCAAAACGGCGGATTTTAATTGCACTAAATAAATTACAACAGTTTGCCCATCGCAACGGCGGTATCACTCATACGGTTTGAGAAACCCCATTCGTTATCATACCACGCGGTTACATGAACCAATTTGTCGCCCAAGACGCGTGTTTGGGTTGAATCAAATATGGAACTGTGCGCATCGTGCGTAAAGTCAATGGACACCAATGGTAATTCGTTGTAGCCAAATGTGTCAGACGACGCAGCACGCATCGCATTGTTTACTTCTTCGGCGGTAACAGATTTTTCCAAATTCACAACCAATTCAACAACAGATACATCTGGTGTTGGAACGCGGATAGCAATACCGTCCAATTTGCCCGCCAAATTTGGCAGAACCAATCCAATGGCCTTGGCGGCACCTGTGCTGGTCGGAATCATAGACAATGCAGCGGCACGTGCACGGCGCAAATCTTTGTGGTTTTTATCCAACAATTGTTGGTCGCCAGTATACGCATGAACTGTCGTCATCCACCCAGATGTTATTCCAAAGTTTTTATCTAAAACAGCGGCAACTGGGGCAAGACAATTTGTCGTGCATGACGCATTTGAAACGATGATATCGTTGGCGGTTAAAGTGTTTTGGTTTACACCAAATACAATCGTTTTATCCGCACCCGCAGATGGCGCAGAAACCAAAACGCGCTTTGCACCACAATCAATGTGAACGCGCGCCTTTTCTGCGGCGGTAAACAACCCAGTGCATTCCATAACAATATCAATACCCATTTCACCCCATGGCAGTTTTGTCGGGTCTTTTTCGGCAAGGCATTTGATGCGCTGGTTGCCGACGACAATGGTGTCACCTTCTAATTTCACATCCATTGGCAATTTGCCATGGACAGAATCATATTGCAGCAAATAAGCATTTTGTTCGGCCGGTGCCAAATCGTTCACAGCAACAAATTCAATATCATCACGTTTTGATTCCAATGCGGCACGTAACACCAAACGTCCTATGCGACCAAAACCGTTAATAGCAACTTTGATTTTTGACATTTTTATACCTTTATTTAGTTTTTTTGTTCGCTATTATTGTAACACCCTGCGTATTAAAATCCAAATTGATTTTTTGC
>JAEEQU010000050.1 GCA_016285415.1 Alphaproteobacteria bacterium
TTTGTTGCGCGATACCCTGGGCAACCAATTGTGCGTTCAAATCAGGACGACGTACTTCATAAATGTTAACGACAACCTGATCGTTCTTAACCAATTTCTTGATTTCGTTACGCAATGCTTCAATATCTGCACCGTTTTTACCGATAATCATACCTGGACGCGATGTGTGAACAGTGATCACGACCTTTTTTGCGATACGGTCAATGACTGTCTTTGCGACACCGGCCTTTTTCAGTTTCTTTTCAATGAACTTGCGAATCATATTATCTTCCGCAAGACATGCCGCATAGTGTTTTTTATCAACAATCCAACGTGAATCTGGAACTTTGTTGATAGACAAACGCTGTGCAATTGGCGATACTTTCTGTCCCATTTTTTTTCCTTACTGTTTGTGCGTGGTGTTCTTGAAACCTATGCGGTTTTATTCAGGGTTGCCCCATACCACCAGACACTTGTTTATTTTGCTTCTTTTGTCTTTTTTGTTTTCTTTTCTGCTTTTTCTTTCTTTGGTGCCGCACCAGATTCCAAAACGATTGTCAAATTTGAGAACGGTTTCAGAATTGGACGTGCACTGCCACGTGGTCCCGGCATAATACGTTTCATTGTTAACGCTTTGCCACACCAAATTTCTTTGACGAACAATGTTTCAACCGCCAAGTTTTTGTTGTGTTCCGCATTAGCAATTGCCGACAGCAAAGTTTTCAAAACTTCGCCTGCAACACGCTTTTTTGAAAATTTCAAGACATCAACTGCACGATCAACCGGCAAACCACGAATCATTGCGCAGACCAGGTTTAATTTCTGGGTGCTGATGCGTATCATTTTGTTGAACGCACGAACTTGATTATCTTTGATTCCATATCTTGTCATAATCTAACACCTTTACTTTAATTATTTACCTGCCGCCGCTTTTTTATTCGCAGCATGTCCTTTGAACGTACGTGTTGGTGCAAATTCACCAAGTTTATGACCGACCATATCTTCAACGATAGAAACCGGAATAAACTTGTTACCATTGTGAACTTCAAACGTCAGACCAACCATTGGCGGGACAATTGTGCTGCCCCGAGACCAAGTTTTAATTGGCTTGTGGTCGTCTTTTTCATTCGCCACCGCTACCTTTTTCAAGATAGATGGATGTACATATGGACCTTTCCAAACTGAACGAGACATATACTAACTCCTAACCTATTTTATTTTTTCTTTGCCAAATGTCTGCTACGAATAATCATCTTGGCTGTGCGTTTATTTCTGCGGGTACGATATCCCTTGGCTGGAATACCAGTGCGTGACACTGGTTCGTGGCCCTTGGAATGACCGTTACCACCACCCATTGGGTGATCCACAGGGTTCTGCGCCATACCACGTGTTGATGGGCGAACACCCAACCAACGCGCACGACCGGCCTTGCCCAGATTAACGTTTCTTTGGTCTTGGTTAGAAACCGCACCAACCGTCGCCAGACAGTCAGAATGAACTTTGCGCAACTCGCCACTGTTCATTTTAATCTGTGCATAAACACCATCTTTACCCATCAACTGGGCATAACAACCTGCACTGCGGGCCAATTGACCACCCGCACCAGGTTTCAATTCAACATTGTGAACAATTGTACCAATCGGCATATTCTTAAGTGGCATCGCGTTACCTGGTTTAATATCTTGACGCGCACCAGAGATAACAATGTCCCCTGCTTTCAAGTCACGTGGTGCCAAGATGTATGAACGCATACCGTCTTTGTATTCAATCAACGCAATAAATGCCGTGCGATTCGGATCATATTCCAAACGAACCACAGTTGCCGGCATATCAAATTTTTTACGTTTAAAGTCAATCAAACGATATTTACGTTTGTGTCCGCCACCCTGGTGTGGAACAGTTACATGACCGAAATTATTACGGCCACCTTTTGATTTCAAACCAACTGTCAACGCCTTTTCTGGCGCACCACGATGCAGTTCACTGTGGTCAATCAAGACCAAACCACGTGTACCGGCGGTAATTGGTTTATAACTTTTTAATGCCATTTCTTCTATCCTTTTTTCACCTTGACACTAACGTCTGATATTTTCAGATTCTCTGCCAAGGACCATTTACCTTATATGTTTGTATCCAGGTCCAATTTTGCGTCCGCTGGCAATGTAACATACGCTTTTTTAACTGTGCGTTGTGTTCCACTGCTGCGACCACGGAATTGTTTAACCTTACCTTTGACAACCACAATGTTAACTTTTGTTGGTTTAACATTATAGATTGCCTGAACCGCACGCACGACATCTTGCTTTGTCGCACATGCCGAAACCTCAAATGCAACCGCATTACCTTCTGAAAGCTTAACCGCCTTTTCGGAAACAATCGGGCGACGCAGCACATCATAGACATTAGCTGTCACAACTGGTTTTTTTTCTGAAGTAACTTTCTTTTCTGCCATCTCTATAACCTTTTTTTGCAATCAGTTCCGATTGATATTACGCCCCAAGACGTGTTTCAATAGCTTTAACTGCATCTGCGGTCAAAACTAATTTTTCGTGTTTCAAAATGTCCAACACATTCAAACCGATTGTTGGCAACACATCAACGTTATTGATATTTGCCGCGGACTTTTTGAAATTTTCATCCAATGTATCTGCACCAACGAATAACGCAGAAGCAATATTCAATTTCTTTAATTGTTTTGCGACTGTTGCTGTCTTGGCCGCAGATACCTTTTCGGAATCAATCACGACCAGTGCACCTTCTTTGGCCTTGGATGATAACGCCATCTTTAAACCCAATGCACGAATCTTCTTTGGCAAATCAATGCTGTGGTCGCGAACAACTGGTCCATGAACCACACCACCGCCACGCATATGAACATTGTAACGTTCACCTTGACGTGCATTACCTGTCTTTTTCTGTTTGAATGCTTTTTTACCACTGCCGGCGACATCAGAAACCGTTTTCACCGCATGTGTACCTGCGCGTGATTTTGCACGTTGCCATGTCACAACACGATGCAAAATATCTGCACGTGCATCCAAACCAAAAATAGAATCTTGCAAATCAATCTTGCCGACCGCTTTGCCATCAAAATTTATAATATTTACTTGCATTTTAATTCACCTTAATTTTCAAAACCTATTCTGCAACTGCTGCATCAGATTCTGGTTTGGTTTCTGTTTGTTCTGCATCTTTCTTTTGAGATGTTGGAACAGGTAAATCTTTTTGTTCTTTTTTGATTGCGTCAGTAATCAAAACAAATGTGCCGTTGCAACCTGGAACTGCGCCTTCAACGAAAACCAAGTTTTCTGCTTCGTCTGTTCCAAATACTTTCAAATTCTGAACGGTGACTGTTTCATTACCCATTTGACCGGACATCTTTTTACCTTTCAAAACGCGTCCTGGCCATTCACGCATACCTGTACCACCCAAAGAACGATGCGCCTTTAACACACCGTGCGTGGCTTCTTTACCACCAAAGTTGTGGCGTTTCATTGCGCCTTGAAATCCCTTACCTTTGCTAGTCGCTTGGACATCAACAAATTGTCCGGCAACGAAATGAGATGCGCACATCGCTGTTCCAACTGGAATCACACAATCGTCAGAAACACGAAATTCTGCAATTTTACGATATGGTTTTACCCCTGCCTTTTCTGCCGCAACTGCTTGTGGCTTTGCGACATGTTTTGCCTTGGCTTCACGAATACCAAGAACATTTGCGACATATCCATTTTTTTCGCTTGTACGATTGCCGATAACTGTGCAATCACCAACGGACAAAACCGTCACCGCATGTGCGACGCCGGCATCGTCATACAGACGTGTCATTCCCATTTTTGTTGTTATCAATCCGCTACGTTTCATTTCTTATGCCTTTTTTTCTGTCAGAGGTTAGAATATTATGCCGAAAAGTCAACAAATATCTAACGCTAACAATTCTTTTTACAATTTAATTTTCACATCAACACCCGATGCCAAATCCAACTTCATCAGTGCATCAACTGTCTGAGGGGTTGGGTTAACAATATCTACGACCGCCTTATGATTGCGGATTTCAAATTGTTCACGTGATTTTTTATCAACGTGTGGTGAACGGTTGACTGTAAATTTTTGAACCAGTGTCGGCAAGCGAACAGGCCCAACGACATCTGCGCCGGTGCGCTTTGCAGTTTTGACAATCTCCTCCACTGATTCCACCAAAATTCTGTGGTCAAAAGCCGTCAATTTGATGCGAATTTTTGAT
This sequence comes from Alphaproteobacteria bacterium, assembly GCA_016285415.1. GTDB lineage: Bacteria > Pseudomonadota > Alphaproteobacteria > Rs-D84 > Rs-D84 > Enterousia. The sequence continues at coordinate 4,223 of JAEEQU010000050.1, forward strand.
GCTGGTACCATTTTGCTTGTTTCCCTTATTTATTGTCATATTCACATTTATTGGCCGCCCAACAGTTTCCTGCGGGCGACCAACAAACGTAGTTATTATTTGATGATCTTTGACACAACACCTGCGCCGACTGTACGTCCGCCTTCACGGATAGCGAAGCGACGACCTTCGTCCATAGCAATAGGTGCAATCAATGCAACTGTGATACGAACGTTATCACCTGGCAAGACCATTTCTTTGTCTGCTGGCAATGTGATTGTACCAGTTACATCGGTTGTGCTAAAGAAGAACTGTGGACGATAGTTGCTAAAGAACGCTGTATGACGTCCGCCTTCTTCTTTGGTCAAGATATAAACTTCGGCTTCAAAATCTGTGTGTGGGGTAATAGAACCCGGTTTGCAGATAATCTGGCCACGTTCCACATCTTCTTTCTTGGTTCCACGTAACAACAAACCAATGTTATCACCCGCTTCACCTTGATCCAACAATTTACGGAACATTTCAACACCCGTAACTGTTGTTTTCTGTGTTGGACGCAAACCAACGATTTCGCATTCGTCACCGACTTTGATAACACCGGCTTCAACACGACCCGTTACAACGGTTCCACGACCTGTGATGCTGAATACGTCTTCAATTGGCATCAAGAACGGTTTATCAACTGGACGTTCTGGCATTGGGATGTATTCATCGCAAGCTTTCAACAACGCATCAATTGATTCTTTGCCAAGACCGTCGTTTTTGCCTTCCAATGCGGAAACCGCAGAACCACGAATGATTGGCACGTTTTCACCGTCAAAGTCGTTTGCAGACAACAATTCACGGATTTCCATTTCAACCAATTCCAACAATTCTGGATCGTTTGCCAAATCACATTTGTTCAGATAAACAACAATTTTCGGAATACCGACCTGACGCGCCAACAAGATGTGTTCACGGGTCTGAGGCATTGGACCATCAGTTGCCGCAACCACCAAAATCGCACCGTCCATCTGCGCGGCACCAGTAATCATGTTTTTAACATAGTCCGCGTGTCCTGGGCAGTCAACGTGTGCATAGTGACGATGTTCTGTTTCATATTCAACGTGTGCGGTATTAATTGTTATACCACGTGCCTTTTCTTCTGGTGCGCTATCAATTTCGTTAACACCTTTCTGTGCGTCGGCACCGACGCCATAGTAATGAACGATAGCAGCAGTTAATGTCGTTTTACCGTGGTCAACGTGACCAATAGTACCGATATTAACATGCGGTTTGGTTCTTACATATTTTTCTTTTGCCATGGTTTTCTCCTTGGGCTTTGGTTAATTTAATTTGGTTCTTTTTTGATTTCCGAAATTTGATGTTACACCAAAAATTTCAAAAATCTAAACTTTTTTTATTTTGTCAGCTTTTTGATAACCTCATCTGCGACATTTTGCGGAACTTCGTCATAGTGCGACAATTCCATATACGGATTTGCACGACCCTGGGACAAAGAACGCAGTGTTTTGACATATCCGAACAAATTGGCCAGCGGTACATATGCCGAAATCAATTGGTTACCAAATTGAGTTTCGATACCGTTAATTTGTCCACGACGACTGTTCAAATCGCCGATAATGTCACCGACATATTCTTCCGGTGTATTAACCGAAAGTTTCATAATCGGTTCCAACAATTTTGGCGATGCCTTCTTCATAGCTTCGCGGAAGCAAGCACGCGCCGCAATTTCAAAGCATAATACATTAGAGTCAACTTCGTGATATTTACCATCAACCAATGTTGCCTTGAAATCCACCGTCGGATAGCCAATCAGAACACCTGTCTGTTGGGCTATCTTTAATCCTTTTTCTACACCAGGGATGTATTCTTTTGGAATCGCACCACCGACAATCTTGTTTTCGAATTCGTAACCGGCACCCGGTTCCAATGGTTCAAATTCAATCTTAACTTGGGCGTATTGACCCGAACCACCAGATTGTTTCTTGTGGGTATATTCTTCGGTCACTGGTTTACGGAATGTTTCACGATATGCGATACGTGGTTCACCAACATTCACGTCAACCTTAAATTCACGCAACAGACGATCAACCAAAATTTCAAGGTGCAATTCACCAACACCCGCCAAAATTGTTTGACCTGATTCTTCGTCCACAGATACACGGAAAGACGGGTCTTCTTTGGCCAACGCCTGCAGACCCAATGACATCTTTTCAATATCTGCCTTGGTCTTTGGTTCAACCGCGATAGAAATAACCGGTTCTGGAACATGGATGTTTTCCAAAATAATCGGATTATTTTCATCGCACAGTGTATCACCGGTAATTGTTTCCTTCATACCGACCAATGTGATAATATCACCGGCAGATGCTTCTTTAATTTCTTCACGTTGATTTGAATGCATCAACATCATACGACCAACGCGTTCACGTTTATCACGATTCGAATTATAGATGTATGAACCCGATGTCAATTTACCAGAATAGATACGGATGAACATCAAATTACCAACGAACGGGTCGTTTGCAACCTTAAATGCCAACGCACTGAACGGTTCTTTGGGATCCGGATGGCGTTCTGCAACGGTTTCACGATCC
>JAEEQU010000003.1 GCA_016285415.1 Alphaproteobacteria bacterium
CTATTTTTGCCATCTTTTCTTCCTTTGCGTCAGATTATATTACTTATTCCCCCATCAGTGCAAGAAACAAATATTGCATCGGGAATTCCACTAAACACATCTGTGTCTATGCCAGTGGCCCAAACCTGTGCTTGCGCCGCACCAAGGGATGAAAATAATTCATCACGCGCGTTTTTATCTAAATGCGCAACCGCTTCGTCCAATAAGATTATTGGATTTGCACCTGTTTTCGTATGAACCAATTTTGCATGCGCTAGAATCAGATTTAATAATGTTGTTTTTTGTTGACCGGTACTGGTTAAATTTGCCGGTAAATTTAATTTAATATTAAACACACCAAAATCAGATTTATTTACACCGTCTAACACCATTTTATCATTAACCAACGTGCGATTTGATTTAAGGTATGATAAATAAGCGCGTTCTGCGTTTGCAGCATTTGTTCCCATAATCATTGTTTCAACCATGCCATCAACAGATACCGCCACATTATCAAGGAAATAGTTTAGTTCGCCCGCATATTGAATTCGCGCCGCCGCAATTGCCACCGCGGTAGATGCAATTTGGCTGTCCAACGCGTCCAGCCAATTACTATCGGCACCATTTTTTAACGCCCCTGCCCTTTCGGTCAATAATTTTGCATGTCTTGCCACGCGACCAGCATGCGCAGAATCAAAACTTGCGGCAAGCCTATCAAAAAACGCACGACGTTCAGATGCGCTGTCTATGAAAATTCTGTCTTCGCGCGGTGTTATCCACACTATGCGCAGATGATTTGCCAATTCTGAAAGGTTTGCATTATCGCCGTCTATTTTTGCATGACGATTTGTATCGCCTGAATTAAAATAAACGCACAGTTCGGTATCATCACTTGTTCCGGCAAAGACCGAAAAATTTCCATTACCGTTAAAGCATGCGATTTCTGTCATTGGTGCGCCACGCATTCCGCGGTCCCCCGCCAGCATGGATACGGCCTCTAGGATTGCGGTTTTTCCGGCACCATTTGCCCCAGTTATGATAATATTCTTATGTCCGCCTGTTTCAATACGACAGGTTCTATGATTCCGGAAATCTGTAAGAGTAAGAGTTTCTATCATAATCTTTACCGCACGTAATCAGATTAAGAATTTTAACCCTTTTTTGCAAGGATAAAAGATAGAAATAAATAAGAAAAAAAGCGGATAAAACCGCTTTTATTCTGGAGGCTTGGGTCGGAATCGAACCGGCATCCAAGGATTTGCAGTCCTCTGCATAACCACTCTGCCACCAAGCCATCTAACTGGTTTAACAATCCTATCAAAAAAAAATATTTTTTCAACTATAATTTTTAGTGTTTGGTGGTAACGATGAAAATTACAAAATGTACAGGAATTTTTGTAACTATACTGGCGGTCAAGGCCACAAAATTAAACCCGATTGATAGTTTAAGGTATGAATAAATTAACGGACTTTGCGTAATTTTTTACGTAATTGAGGTTCAACACTAAGGCCGTCATTTGATAATTCTATGGCGCGCAAATACGCCTCTGCGGCAAGTTCTTTATCACCATTTTTGGCATATGCATCGCCAAGGTGCTCAAATAAAGAAGAACAACTGTTTGCGGTACGCCCTACCCTGCGCAATATATCTAATGCTTCGTCATTGCCTTCGCGTACCGATACAACAACCGCCAATGTATCCCATGCAACAATATCTGTTGGGTCATGTTTTATCATAGACATTGCATAGTTATATGCGTTTTCTATTTCGCGCCCCTGGGCCGCCCAAATGCGTGCCTGAATAGTTAGTATTTCGGTATCCAGTTTATTGTGTTTGGATGCGGCATGAATATCTGCCTGGGCGCGATTTAAATCGCCGAACAGAAAATACACTAATGCACGCCGTTTTGTTAAATACACGCGACCAGATGCCGATAATGCATCATTTTCAAGTGCGTTATTTATCACGCGTAATGCGGCTTTCTTGTCCCCTGCCCCCGTGTAAATGGCCACCAATTTATTAATAGCAGGAACAAACAGTGGTGCATGGGAAACAATATCATGCAGAACCGTAATGTCTTCGCTTTCTTCGGCAATGCGCATTTGTGCAAATAGATAAAATGGATTTGATGGATCAAGATTTTCAAAATGTGATTGGTAATCGCCGCCCATATTTGAAAAGAATTGCCCCATATAATAATCTATACTATGCCCCATCCAAGTGTTTTCTGGGGTGATTATTTGGGCAAATCGCAACAGTAATACCGATAAATCAGAAAAAAGAATTATCTTGGTGTGCGAAACACTTTGCACAAAATTAAATGCTAATGCATTTTTGTAACCACTGAATACCGTCCATTCTGGAAAATCATTATAATCTGCCATAAACAGCCCAGCGGGTGATGTGGTAAAATCTTTGCGTAATTTTTCCGCCGCATCTGGCATATCATGTGCATTATAAAAAGACATGATGTACACATAATCATTTATGTTCATAAAATCGGTCGTAACCTTGGCAAATTCGGCCGCTGCGCGTTTTGTGTCACCGGTTTCTGCATAAATTTGACCGCGAACAAACGCGCGCCACGAAGAATTTGATTCTATGGTATCAACATACTTTAATGTTTCTGTAATACGATTTTTTGCAATTCCCGCCCATATACGCAATGGCGCGTATAGTGCAGATTTATCGGGTTTATGCCGATTATATAAATCGTCCCATTTATCATTTCTAACAAGATACGCATCGTAAATAAGTCGTATTGTGACATCTGTACTATCTGCAAGTTTTTCTGGTGCATCCGGTAAATTCCCAGCAAGAAATTCTGCTATACAATATGCACGCCGTGGTGTGTCATACGATACATCGGAAAACACCTTGGCAAAATCAGATGCAGATTTAAAATCATTAACATAAATTGCATGTTGGGCGGCAAGAAATGCCCCATATTTTGTGATTTCCCCGGTGGTTTGTGCTGTTTTTGCCGGATAAAACGGCCGCCAAGTGAAACATATTGCCGCAAAAATAGTTGCAATAATAAAAAAATAGAATACAGTTTTCTTCATAGTGAACTTATGCTACAATAATAATATGAATAGTAAAGAAAAATTTGAACGTTACAGCGAATTATTGCGCGAATGGTCAACCAAGATGAACCTTGTTGCACCCAGCACCCTTGCCGATATTGAATTGCGTCACTTTGCCGATTCGGCGCAATTGGCGGATGTGTTGCCAAAAAATGTTGATATAATAGATTTTGGCAGTGGTGCGGGTTTCCCAGGCGTTGTTCTTGCAATAATGGGTTGGAATGTGACATGTATAGAATCAATTGGCAAAAAAGCATTATTTCTTAATACGTTAAAGAACGAACTTGAACTGAATAATTTAACAATTTATAACGGTCGGGTGGAGGTGTTTTTACCGGCTTTTTTGAAAAAAAATAACGAAAAGGCCGGAAAATTAAAATCGGATTTCGTAATAACTGCACGTGCATTTGCGCCATTAGTTAAAATTTTAGATTATGTTCGTGGTATAAATTGCCGGCTTTTTTTGCTAAAAGGTCGGGAAATTGAAAGCGAAATTGCGGTGGCAAAGGTTAAATATAAATTCAAATATGAACTTATACCATCTAAAACTGGCGATGGTTATATTACAATAATTGATTTTAAACGGTAATTTCATGTGAAACAAGAAATAACTGATTGGAAATACTTGGTTTTCGTAATTTTATAACTATTTCATATGAAATAAGATATAATCGTTTGATTTTAGTGGTTTTTTATGTGATATAAAATTTATGTCTTGACCATTTGTGTTTTTTTATTTATCTTTTTGGTGTTAATAAGGAAAGGTAAAGATGACGGAAATAATAGCGTTTGCGAATCAAAAGGGCGGTGTTGGCAAGACAACAACTGCAATAAATCTTGGATCGTCATTGGCGGCGATTAAAAAGCGGGTTCTGTTAATAGATTTGGATCCCCAAGGAAACGCGGGAACGGGACTTGGGTTTGTGCGTTCTTCACATCCACAAAGTGTTTATGGCGTTTTAATGGGAACGTCCACGGCCGCAGAAAATATATTGTCAACGGCGGTTCCAGGGTTACATATTTTGCCATCAACCCAGGCGTTATCTGGTGCGGCGGTGGAATTATTAGATATGGAAAATAAAGAATATCGGTTGCGTGATGCGCTGAAACCGATAATGGAACATTATGATTATATTTTGCTAGATTGCCCCCCTGCCCTTGATTATGTGACATTAAACGCGCTAACAACTGCGAATCATGTGATAATACCGTTGCAATGCGAATTCTTTGCCATAGAAGGCATTTTGCACTTGGTTAACAATATCAAAGGCGTACAGGAAAAATGGAATCCTGATTTAGATATTTTGGGTGTGTTACTGACTATGTATGATCGTCGGTATGGTATGACGCATCAGGTAGAAGATGATATAAGAAAAACTTTTGGGGACAAGGTTTTCAAAACCGTTGTTCCACGCAATGTCCGTGTGGCCGAGGCCCCAAGCCATGGCAAACCGGCATTATTTTATGATTTTAATTCAACCGGTGCCCAGGCATATTTGCGTGTCGCGACCGAGGTTGTCCAGAAATTAGAAAACAGGGGGTAAAGATGTCAAAATTTGGAATGGGACGGAATTTAAGTGATTTGCAAAATGAAATTGGTGTCGCACCAGATATTTCTATTTTGTCCGGCACCGAACGTGTTGTTGTGCGTCAAATACCGCTTGTTCAGATTGGAATTAATCCGGATCAGCCACGTAAAACATTTAATACCGCAGAATTGGAAGATTTGGCCGCATCTATTCGTGAAAAGGGTGTGTTAACCCCAATTTTGTTGCGACCAGTCAAGGGCAGGGCATATAGTTATGAAATCGTTGCGGGTGAACGCAGATATCGCGCAAGTAAAATGGCGGGATTAACCGAAATACCGGCGTTTATTAAGAATTTGGCTGATGAAAATGCAATGGAAATCGCGCTAATAGAAAATGTTCAACGCGAAAATTTAAATCCAATAGAAGAAGCGGCCGGTTATGCCAATTTGATGAACAAATGCAAATATACGTTGGAAGATGTATCGCGGTTAATTGGAAAATCAGAAAGTTATATCCGAAATGCGATTCGTTTGAATGGGTTACCGACATCTGTTAAGAAAATGGTAGAGCAGGGCGAAATTTCTGCATCGCACGCGCGCACTATTGCGGTTGCCGAAAACCCTGAGGAATTGGCCAAAGAGATTGTTGCCAAGAAAATGACGGTTGCCGATACGGAACAGCGTATGAAAAAGGTTTCGCGTTCCACCAGTACCCGTAAATTTAATGATAAAACAATGGATGCCAAGGTTGTTCGTGAATTAACGAATCGCGTGGCGCGTGCATTGGGGACACGCGTTAAAATCACCGAACGTCGTGGCGGTGCGGGTGCCATAACAATCACATTTGACACGCGCAATCAGTTAAACGAAATTATTAACAAAATTGCCGGCAAAAACGAATAAAATTATTAAAAAGACCGGGAAATTTGACATGAAGGTTAAGATACTTTGTTAAATAAAAATTCCCGGCCTTTTTGCAAAAACACCGGAAATATTATCGATCAAAAGAAAATAATTTTGACATACGATTCCATCGCAAATGAATATGATAAATTATATGCCAAACCATCGTGTCATATTAAAGAGTTATTGAATTACATTAGTAAAGATTCGGTTGTCCTTGATTTAGGGTGTGGTGCCGGCAATAATGCAACCTATTTATCTAAAATGGGGTATAATGTGACCGGAATGGACCTGTCTGATAATATGATTACCATCGCCAAAAACAAAAAATCTGATGCAAAATTTATTAAAGGCGATGTACGCAAGTTGAATTTTAAAAATGATTCGTGTGGTTCTATAATATCGTCTTATATATTTTGCCATTTATCAAAAACAGATGTTGAGAAGTGTTTGGCGCGATTCCATGATATTTTAAGACCTGGTGGGATGTTATTTATAGAGTCATTTACCGGAAATCTTGGTGAAATAACAATACCAGAGCCAATGAACAATGCATTAACAATAGATTTTAACATAATGGCACAAAATGATATAGAATTATTACTGGCCGCGAATAATTTTAAGATAATAAAGTTCTGGATTCATGATGATACAGAATTTGGGCTGACGGGTATTCAAGACACATGTATTATTGCAAAAAAAATATAAAAACACCGGCAATCGCCGGTGTTTTTGTGCAAAAAAAACGCCCAAACGGGCGTTTTTATTATTTAACAGTCGTTGTTGCGTTACGGTTGAATTTCCAAACGTCTTCACCTGTACCTTTGACCAATGGACGTTCTTTACCATAAGAGATAGTAGAGATACGTTTGGCTTCGATACCTTCGTCAACAAGGACTTTCTTGGCTGCGTTTGCACGACGTGCACCCAATGCCAAGTTGTATTCTGTTGAACCACGTTCGTCGCAGTTACCAGCGATCTGAACTTTCACATCTTCGTGTGATTTCATATACAATGCCTGACCCAACAAGTTGTCATGCGCTGCATCTGAAATTTCAGAAGAATTAAACGCGAAGAAAACGCGTTGACCGTTCAAATCTTCTGGTTCAACTACATTTGAACCACCACATGCTGCCAGTAACCCAGCAACACCAGCTAATAAAGCAAAGTTTTTTATTTTCATGAAAATACTCCCTTGAGTTTCTGTTGCTCATGGGTTAGTGTATAATAAAAATTTTCAAAAATCAAGATAAAAGAGAATATATATGCAAGATTTAATAAAAGATTTATTATTGGCTGGTGTGCGGTGGGAATTGTCCGATGATACAATAGGTTTTTCTGAAATATTATCGCAGAAAACACCCGAAATAAATCGCACCCGAACCGTCTCAACCGTTGTGCCACCAATATCGCCGATTGTCCCGATGTCCATTGATACTGCAATTGCAATGGCGACACGTCCAACGACAATTGATTCGCTTTCGCGTATGATACTAGAGTTTAATCATCCTTTGCGGGCGGGGGCATCAAATGTGGTTTTGCCCAGCGCGGCGAAAATTCCAAATGGCGTTATGATTATTACCGATATCCCATCCAGTGATGATGATGCCAGTGGCAAAATATTATCAGGCAGGGCAGGGGAATTGATGGATAAAATGCTGAACGCGATTGGAATGGCGCGTGATTCGGTATGGGTTTGCCCATGGTTATTTTGGCGCACACCTGGCGGTCGCACCCCATCACGCATAGAATTAGATTTGTCGCGTCCATTTGTGAATCGTTTTATAGAATTGACAGAACCGCGCGTTATTATAACACTGGGGACGGTTGCGGCATCGGAAATTGCGGGTATTGATTTGATTCATAATCATGGTGCAGAAACAGTATTGCCAAATAATATCCATGTATTTTCAATTTATCACCCAAATTATATAATACTAAAGCCCGACACAAAGCGTGATGTTTGGAATTGTCTGCAAAATGTTCAAAATTTGTTGAAAAATTTGTAGAAATAGTTAATACTATGGCGCATAGACATAAAAAGGAGCGTACAATTAAACCAGTAAATAATCGTGATAATCGTCGTGACATGGGTCCGCGTATAAATAATCGCATAACTGCAAAGACCGTTCAGGTGATAAGCAGTGATGGTCAAAATCTTGGTGAAATGCAAACATCCGCCGCAATTCAAATGGCGTTGGATTCAGGGATGGATTTGGTAGAATTAAATGGAAATGCCACACCACCTGTTACAAAAATAATGGATTTCGGAAAATATAAATACGAACAAAAGAAACGCGCATCCGAAGCCAAGAAAAAGCAAAAGACCGTTGAAATGAAAGAGGTTTGGATAAAACCGTTTATTGAAGAAAACGATTTGCAAATTAAATTAAAGAAAGTATTTGAATTTTTGGACAATGGCGACAAGGTTAAAATTGCGGTTATGACGCATGGTTCAAAACGCGTATTGGCCATGGGTAAAGATGCAATTCCGGGTTTGTTTGCACATGTTGTTGAACTGATAGGGGACAAAGGGACATTAGAAAGCCGTTCAAAACCCGACGAACGAACCAAGTCAATAGTTATTGCGCCGGCAAAACCAACAAAATAAAAAACACCCGCATGGGTGTTTTTTTGTGGAATATTAAATTTTAATTTTGTATCTTTCTGTTGGTCTAAGAGGTTTTATAATGGATAAAGATAAATTGTCTTTTGAAGAAGCGTATAAGCAATTAAGTGAATTAGTCAAAAAAATGGAATCAGGGGAATTACCATTGGCAGATTCTGTTGCGGCGTATGAACAAGGTATCAAATTAAAAGCATACTGTGAACAATTGTTAAAAGAAGCCGAATTGAAAATTGAAACATTGAAAATTACAAACCCGACTGAATGATGGAACTGGCTATGGCCGACAAAAGTAAACTTAGCCCCGTAATGCAACAGTATGTTGATTTCAAGGAAGAAAATCCTGATGCATTATTGATGTTTCGTCTTGGGGATTTTTATGAATCTTTCTTTGAAGATGCCAAAACAATTAGTTCTAAATTGGGTTTGGTTTTAACGGCGCGTGGTACTGATGGCGATGGGGTTGATATTCCGATGTGTGGTATTCCGTGGCACGCATCTGATAATTATTTTGGTCGTCTGGTTAGGGCAGGGTATAAACTTGCGCTGGTTGAACAAATGGAAACACCGGCACAGGCCAAAGAACGCGGACATAAATTTATTGAACGAAAAATTATACGTGTTCTTACCCCTGGAACATTGACCGATGAAAATCTGCTTACGCCAAAAAGTTCAAACTTTTTAATCGCGATTATGCCGTCGGGTGGAATGTTTGATATTGCAGGGTGTGATATTTCAACGGGTGAATTCTTTGTTGGTCAAACGGGCGATATTATTGATGATTTGGTTCGTATTGCGCCGGCCGAAGTTATTTATCCATCGGTTGACGCAGAAAATAATACGATTTTGCATATTCGCGATATGTTCAAAACAACACCTGTGTTTGACAAGATATACCGTCGTGCAGATATAGATACGGTTATAAGTTCTGTATTTTCAGACGCAGTTGGTGCAAATAACACAAATTTGGCGGTTGGATTGCTGGCCGGATATTTATTCAATACGCAACGCGGGGCGGCATTAACATTTCGCGCACCGTACCAGTTTAAATCTGGGGCCCAAATGTTGATAGATTCGGCCACATGGAAAAGTTTGGAAATAGACGCCCCAATAAACGACGGCGGAAAATGTTTATTGGATGTGCTGGATAATACCAAAACGGCGGCGGGTGGGCGCAAATTACGTTCATACCTGCGCACTCTGTCGGCCGATATCAATGTATTGCGCGATCGTCAGGAACACATAGGGCATCTTGTGCGGAATACAGATGTTCGTGGTATGGTGTCGCGTATGTTGGGAAAAATTCCTGATGTTGGACGTGCGCTGTCGCGATTATTATCGGGACGCGGTATGCCACGTGATATGCGGGGGGTTGCAGATTTTTTAATAGAATTACCAAATGTTAAAATGATAGCAACGCGCCTTGATACTACACTTGCCGCGCAATTTGAAAAAATAACAACACATGATAATTTGGCATCGCAATTAAATTCTGCGCTGGGGGATGATTTACCGACATTTTTCCGTGACGGCGGTGTGGTGCGTGATGGGTTTGATTTAACATTGGATAATATGCGGGCGTTGTCACATGGTGCCAAAGAAACAATCGCATCTATGCAGGAACAATATGCAAATGAAACCGGTATTCATACATTAAAAATAAAATTCAATAATGTCCTTGGGTATTTTATAGAGGTTCCATCTGCGCGTGCTGATGGCATGATGCGTGCGGATTCTGGGTTTATTCATCGTCAAACAATGACGGGTAATGTTCGTTTTACGACATCGCGCCTAATAGAATTGGATAATGATATTCGCGCCGCTGCGGATAAAGCCGCCGCGATAGAGGCAGAAATAATAGATAAATTTATTGAACAAATTCGCGCGGTATCAGATGATTTATTGGCGGCGGCGGAAGTGATTGCGGATTTGGATGTATGGCATTCACTGGCGCGGTGTGCAATAGATTGGGATTGGGTTCGTCCCGATATAACAACGGAATCTGATTTTGAAATTATTGGTGGTCGGCATCCAGTTATAGAATCTGTATTACGTGCGCATGGTGATAGTTTTGTTAAAAATGATTGCACATTGGATAAACAATCGGTGGCATTGCTAACTGGACCGAATATGGCGGGTAAATCAACATATTTGCGGCAAAATGCATTGTTGGTGGTGTTGGCGCATTTGGGGTCATTTGTGCCGGCAAAAAGTGCCAAGATTGGTATTTGCGACCAGTTGTTTAGTCGCGTTGGCGCATCTGATAATCTTGCCGCAGGTCAATCCACATTTATGGTTGAAATGGGTGAAACGGCGAATATATTGCGTCGGGCAACACCACATTCGTTTATAATCTTTGATGAAATTGGTCGTGGAACCGCAACATACGATGGCATGGCCATTGCCCAGGCGGTATTAGAATACCTTGATACATTGCGGGCGCGGACATTATTTGCGACGCATTATCATGAATTGACGCATCTTGTTGCACAAAATGGTGGTGCGTTAAAAAATGTGTTGTGCCTGACCATTGATGTTCGTGAACATAATAACGAGATTGTATTTATGCACCGTATAATACCAGGTGTTGCAAATCGTTCGTATGGAATACATGTTGCAAAAATGGCGGGTATGCCAGAATCTGTTGTTGCAAGCGCCGAAAATGTGTTGGCGGGACTTGAAGGTGCGCCACGCGTTTCGGTTAAAGAAAATGCACCCAAGAATACAAATGCACCGCGCGAATCAAATGATTCTGTGCGTCAACAATTGTCATTATTTGACGGGGGATGTTAAATATGGATGGTTGGATAATTCTTGATAAACCATCGGGCGTTTTTTCAAAAAGCGCCGCATCCCGTGTTGCGCGAATTTTTGGCACAAAAAAGAACGGACATATTGGAACACTGGACCCGATGGCGTCTGGCGTTTTACCTGTTGCAATTGGAAATGCAACCAAAATGGTTCCTTTCTTGGAAGAACATTGCGACAGAACAAAAGAATACCTGTTCACAGTTAAATTTGGGTTTGAAACAGATACATTGGATATCACCGGAACCGAAACAAAACGCACAGATGTAATACCACACATTGAATTGATAACGCAAAATATACCAAAATTTATCGGGAAAATATCGCAGGTTCCACCAATATACAGTGCGGTTCACATCGGCGGACACCGTGCATATGAATTGGCGCGCAACGGTGAAACCCCAGAAATACCACCCCGCATGATAGAGGTTTATGAATTAGAAGTTTTTGATGCAATTGACGATATGTGCAGTTTTCGTATGGTTTGCAGCCCTGGTACCTATGTTCGCAGCATTGCGCGTGATTTGGCGTATGCCTGTGGCAGTTTGGGAACCGTAACCGCAATACGTCGCAGCAAAACAAGTGGTTTTATATTAAAAAATGCGACTTCACTTGATTTTCTGGAAAATTTGTTTAATAATGGCGCAGATGTCAGTAAATATTTGGCACCAATAGATTCAGGACTGGGGGACATTCCGGTTTTGGATTTGGGTGGCAAATCCGTCAAATTATATAAAAATGGCGGGTTTGTCGGGGTCGCGTCTGATGACGGTATGTACCGCGTTTATTCGGATAAGGTCTTTATCGGTATAGGTGTGGTTCAAAGCGGCATACTGCGACCAAAACGAACAATTTAAAATAAAGGAAATATACAATGTCCATAACAAAAGCAAAGAAAACAGAAATTATCAATGCCTTTAAGGTAAATGATAAGGACAATGGTGGTTCGGTTGAATCTCAGGTTGCGGTCTTAACAGAACGTATCCGCAATTTGACAGAACACATGAAGAACAACCACAAAGATTTGCATTCACGCCGTGGGTTGCTTCGCATGGTTAACCAACGTAAAAAATTGTTGGCTTATATCAAGAAACGCAACGAAGGCGAATACGAAGAACTGATTAAGAAATTGGGTCTGCGTAAATAAAAATTGGCCGGCGTTTTTGCCGGCCTTTTGTTTTATAAAAATATTTGCAAATGCGCAAATATGAAAGTATAATCGGCATCAGCGAAGAAGAAATTGTTCATTTTTGCATTTGTATAGAATTTTTTCAGAATGCAATAACGAATAATTTTTCTTCGCATGTAAAAAGAATAAACCAATAGAAACGGAGGAAAATTATGTTATTTGGTTTGATTAAGAAAGATGAAAAAAATCATCTGAACAACCCAGTTGCGGTTGAAATAAAATATGGTGATGAAACATTGCGCCTTGAGACAGGTCGTTTTGCAAAGCAGGCAAACGGTTCGGTTATGGCGACAATGGGTGGAACAATGGTATTGGCGACCGTATGCGCCGAAAAGACCGCGGTAGAAGGGCAAGATTTTTTCCCACTGACCGTTGATTATCAGGAAAAATTTGCGTCTGCGGGTCGTATTCCGGGTTCGCGTGATCGTCGCGAAGGCAAGGCGTCAATTGGCGAAACATTGATTGCGCGTTTGATTGACCGTCCAATTCGCCCACTTTTCCCAGAAACATTTAAGAACAAGGTTCAGGTTATTGCCCAGGTATTTTCATACGACCGCAAAAATCAACCTGATATTTTGGCAATGATTGCATCATCTGCGGCATTGGCATTGTCGGGTGTTCCGTTCCAGGGACCAATTGGTGCGGCGCGTGTTGGTTATATTGATGGCAAATATGTTCTGAATCCGTCCAAGAAAGATTTGGAAAATTCTGAAATGGATTTGGTCGTTGCGGCAACCAAAGACGGTGTGTTGATGGTTGAATCTGAAATCGGCGAATTAGACGAAGCGACAACATTGGGCGCGGTTAAATTCGGGTTTGATGAACAACAGGCGGTTATTCAGGCAATTAACGAACTGACAGAAAGTGCCGGCAAAGAACGTTGGGAAACCCCAGAAAAAACCGCAGAATATGTCGCAATGGAAGAAAAGTTTGAACAATTCGCCGGCGAAATAGAATCTGCACTTGCGATTAAGGAAAAATTAAATCGTTTGGAAACATTGGCAAACATTCATGCCGAAGCCAAGGCATTGATTCCAGAAATGTTCCCAGATACAACGGTTGCAACATCTACATTGGAATCATTTGCCGATGAAATCGTTGAAAATATAACGGCGCGCATTATGCGTTCAAATATCTTGGCGGGCAAACCACGTATTGATGGTCGTGATACCAAGACGGTTCGTCCAATTGAAATTGAATTGGGTGTATTGCCACGCGCACATGGTTCCGCATTGTTCACACGTGGTGAAACGCAGGCGTTGGTGTCATTGACATTGGGTGGTGGCAAAGATGCATTACCACTTGAAACATTGGATGGTGCCGAAGATCGCGACTTTATTTTGAACTATAACTTCCCGGGATTTTCGGTTGGCGAAGCCAAAGGGTTAAAGGCCCCAGGTCGTCGTGAAATTGGCCATGGTAATTTGGCATGGCGCGCGGTTCACCCAATGGTCCCAAGTCGCAGTGAATTTGATTATGTAATTCGTCTGTGTTCGGACATTTTGGAATCAAACGGTTCATCATCCATGGCGACAACATGTGGCGCAACATTGGCCATGATGGACGGTGGTGTTCCTATGAAACGTCCGGTTGCTGGTATTGCGATGGGGTTAATCAAAGAAGGTGATGATTACGCAATATTAACAGATATCTTGGGTGACGAAGACCACCTTGGCGATATGGATTTCAAGGTGACCGGAACCGACCATGGTATTACCGCACTTCAGATGGATATTAAAATCACATCTATTACATTTGAAATCATGGAAAAGGCATTGGCCCAGGCAAAAGATGGCCGTATGCATATCTTGGGCAAGATTACCAGTGCGATTAAAAAACCACGTGATCATGTGTCTGAATTTGCACCACAAATGTACACGATGAAAATCAACCCAGACAAAGTTCGTGAAGTCATCGGCAAGGGTGGTGTTGTTATTCAGGCATTAACCCGCGATACAAACACAACCATTGATTTGGAAGATGACGGAACGGTCAAAATTATGGCGGTAACGCGTGAAGATGCCGATGCGGCGATTGCGCGTATCAAAGAAATCGTTGCCGAACCAGAGGTTGGCGAAATCTATGCTGGTGTCGTTTCTGGAATGAAAGATTTCGGGTTGTTCGTTAAGATTCTGAACGGGTTTGAAGCCATGGTTCACATTTCTGAAATCACTGGCAAACGTCTTGAAAAAATTGAAGACGCCGGATACAAAGAAGGTGACGCGGTATATGTAAAATACCTTGGTACAGACAAACGCGGTAAAACACGTATGTCTATGGTTGGTATTGACCAGAAAACCGGAAAAGAAACAAAATAACAAATATCCGGTCATCTGACCGGATACTTAATTCAAACCAAAAGGAAAGAACATGGATATGGAAAGTTTGATGGCCCAGGCCACTGAATTACAGTCCAAGGTTGCCGCCGCTCAAGAAAAATTAGGCGATATGCATGTCAAGGGTATTGCCGCAGGTGGTGCATGCATCATTGATATGACCGGTAAATACGATATTATGTCGGTGACCATCAACCCATCGGTCATGGATAAGGGGGTTGCGGCGGTTGAAGAAGCGGTTTTGTCTGCGATGCGTGACGCCAAGAAAAAGGCAGATACCATAATAGACGATGTTATGGCCGATGCCACTGCGGGTATGCCATTACCTAAATAAAAAAACTGGACAATGGTAAAAATATAATTTATCATTGCCCATGCGTTTTGGATGTTTAGCTCAGTTGGCTAGAGCATCTGCTTTACACGCAGAGGGTCAGGGGTTCGAGTCCCTTAACATCCACCACAAATAAAAAACACCCATCGGGTGTTTTTTTGTTTGGGGTATGTGGTGTTTGGACGAGAACCCTCGGGTTCGACACGATAGTTGGCACACACAAATACAATGCAGTGTGTGCTTTACGTGTGGTGAGCGAAGCGAACAATCCCTTAACATCCACCACAAATAAAAAACACACCGCAAGGTGCGTTTTTTATTTTGTAAATCAGACACAAAATTCAAAAATTTATCAGATTTTTATCAAGATATATATTTGCGCGGGGGTCTTTTTTATGATATAATATACGCGTAAGAAACAAAAAAGGATGGGAGTATCATGAACAAAATAGTAAAAATTTTAACCGTGTTTACAGCATCGGTTTTAGGGCTGGCTTATATGAATAAGACGCTTGTGGCCGCACCTTCAACGACAATGTGTAGTTTACAGTACATAGACCCAAAACAGAGAAAAATAGACTGGAACGACTATGTCTGGAAAAGTGTTCAGGAACATGATAATGTGAAGGCGGATAGACAACCCGGGCTTGCTGCAGTATGCGGAAAGGGACACGGAACAAATGATTATTGCACGGATGGACAGAAAATAGAAATGCCATCAGGACATGTTTATCACGGTAACCCAGTAAATAGAAAAGTTACGTATGTTTGTATTACCAGCGGTGATGACAGATGGGAAGAATATGTTCCAGAAGTTCCAAAGTGCAGCACAATAGTTCAATCTGCAGGACCAGTTGTATTAAGTGCGAACGAAGAATTCAATATGGATTTGACCAACGAAATGTGTGCAGACGCATTAAGAAGGGCGAATGGTGATGCAACCGCGGTTGATAGAATTAGACAGATGGATAACCAAGGTTCTACATTTAGATTGTTCTGTGATGCCAATGCACATTTACAATGCAGATTAAAGGCCTGCGCAGGTAATTATACGGTTTCGGGTAACAGATGTGTCCAAGGCGGTGGTTCAAGTAAGTGCGATATATTACTTGATGGTCGCTCAATCGTATTAAATAGCGGACAAGAACATAACGAGAATATTGATGCGCATCAATGTCGAAGAGCACGTTCTAGTTTGTCCGCAAATACAAATGTAGCAGGTGGCGGCGCGTACGATGATAACGCGGTATATCATTTATACTGTACGCCGCCACAAGTATGCAAAAAAGTCGGTTGCAAGAGTGGTTATCGTGATCAAAACGGCACCTGTGTCAAGGGTGGCGGCGGTGGTAAAACATGCCGCGAACAACGTGCCGGCATGAGTGTAGAGGCCATTGCATGCTGTGATACGGGTAGCGCAGCAACTTGGGATAGCCCTATCAGAGGAAAATGCAATTGCAAAGATTCAAATACCCATTTTGAAATCGTGAATGGCCGTGGTCAATGTGTGGCAAATGGTTCAAATCAGTGCCCGCCGGATGCGCGCCCAAGTGCAGATAACACAACATGCATTTGCAATGATCCGACAAAGACATTTGATATTAATACCAGACAATGTGTTAGTGTGGCTGTAAATTGTCCACAACATATGGCCGTGAACCCATCAACAAATCAATGTGAATGTGTTGAACAATATCAACGCAAAGAAGGTAATACATGCGTATGCACGGTTCCAAATGCAACAAACGATGCAAACGGTGTTTGCAAATGTAACGAAAAAGATTATGTTGTTAAAGATGGCCAATGCGTATATGATGAATCAATTTTGATTAGAATTCGTGGGGAAATTATCGCTACATTTAACCAATTGAATTCTCATATTGGTGGTTTAGAACAATCTGTATGGAAAGACGCCGAAGGTAACTTTAATACGGCACGTCTTGCATCGGATAGTATCGCGGGTGTCGTTCTTGGAACGGCGGGCGGTCTTATCACGGCCAAGGTTGTTAAAAAGAACCAATTGAAGCAGGGTTTTGAAGATATCAAATGTTCAATTGGTGGCCAAACTGTTGCAAGTTATGGTGACGATTTCACCGTTGGCATGTAATAATTGGTTGGTTTGTAAAAACGGTCGCAAATCTGCGACCGTTTTTTATATATTATAATTTATTTTGAGCAATTACGATTATCAAATTCTCAAAATATGCGTTTTGAATATATTTCACCGCACGTGCAATATCAAATTGTTTTGTGTCTGGGTCTTTTAATTTGCCTTCGGCATCTATCCAGGTTTTATAATTATATGGTAATACTGCACTAATGTTTTTCAGATTATCGCGCACATTTTCCGGCGACATGCCACCACTGTACCCCATTTTATGATTTTCCATGACTGGTGCGTGCCATGCATCTGGACTAATTCCACAACCACCCGACGCATCATACAACAGCGAGAACGGAACATCTGTTTTGTTTAACGCATGTATGCGATTATTTTGTTTTGTGGTATATTGGAATATGAACTCTATATCTGGATATGCACGGATTATATCGGCAACCTTGTTCGCATAAAAACAGAATCTTTTGTTGCCACCATTTATATTTATCTGGACACGACCAATCATTGATTTGCCATTATTACGCTTGATTCTAAGAATATCATTAATTTCTGCTGGAATCTTGCCGTGGCACATTGCGGTCCGCCATTCTGAATTCACGTGCATAGCAAGGTTTACATCATTATTCATACACCGTTGCATCAATTCCCAAAACCATTCATATCGTGGCATATGCGCCGAAAATTTTGATGGATGTGCCTGAATTGCAAATTCGGCCATTGGCCAACGTTTCCCAACCGCAACAATATCATCAATAGAATTATATTCGCGCATATCACTGCAGGTTATTTTTTCCAGTATCATGGTATATGCCTCGTATCTATTAATCACTATAACTGTGCTTTGATTTCTTGAACTTCGTAACATTCAACGCGGTCGCCTTCTTTCAGGTCGTTGTATTTATCAAAACTCATACCAAATTCAACGCCCCCAGAAACTTCTTTGACCTCGTTCTTTTCACGACGCAATTCACCGATTTTACCGTCATAAATAACAACATTGTTGCGCAACAGACGCACAAACGCATCTTTTTTGATTACACCCTCACTCATACGGCAACCGGCAACACGCGTTCCCTTGCCAACGGTGAACAATGCGATAACATCGGCATATCCAATAAAGTTTTCTTTCTTTTCTGGTGCCAATTTTCCAGACAGAATTTCTTTGATTTCATCGGTAATGCGATACACAACACTGTGATAGCGAATATCAACATGTGCGTTGCGCGCCATATCACGAACCGCAGAATCTGCACGAACATTAAATGCAATGATGACCGCACCCGATGCAATTGCCAAACGCACATCGCCTTCGGTAATTTGGCCAACGCCTGCCGACAATATATCAACGGTTGCCTTGTCGGTGTTAATACCACGCAGCATATCGGTTATGGCTTCTACACTGCCCTGAACATCGGCGCGCAGGATAATTGGTAATGCCAATTTCTTGTCATCGGTTGTCTGTTTTGCAAACAGTTCTTCCAGTGACGAACGTTTAACCGCATTTGCTTTGTCACGGGCGCGTTGAATGCGATATGCCGCAACTTCGCGAGTTTGTGCCTCGGTTTCCATAACGTTTAATTGGTCACCCGCCGCCGGTACGGAATCAAGTCCCAATACCATAACTGGTTGTGCCGGTTTTACAGATTTAACGCGTTCACCATTAGATGTGATAAGACCGCGTACACGACCAAATGTTTCACCAACGACGAATACATCGCCGATTTTCAATGTTCCTTGGCGAATTATGACGGTTGCAACCGCGCCAAGACCACGTTCCATTTTTGCTTCTACCACGGTGGCAACGGCCGGCATATCTGGGTCGGCCTTTAAATCCATCATTTCCGCCTGAAGCAAGATAGCGTCTTCTAATTTATCAAGACCAATTTTTTGTTTTGCCGATATTTCAACACATTGAACATCGCCGCCCATTTCTTCAACCTGAACTTCCTGTTGCAACAGGTCGGTTTTGACCTTTTGCGGATTTGCTTCGGGTAAATCAATTTTGTTAATTGCGACAATAAATGGAACCTTGGCCGCGCGGATGTGGTTTATTGCCTCTATCGTTTGTGGCATGATAGAATCGTTTGCTGCGACCACCAATACAACAATATCCGCCATTTGCGCACCACGTGCACGCATCGCGGTAAATGTTTCGTGGCCTGGGGTATCCAAAAATGTTATAATCGCACCAGATTTTGTTTTAACTTCGTATGAAGAAATATGCTGGGTAATACCGCCCGCTTCGCCAGCAACAACATTTGCATTACGAAACGCGTCCAACAGCGATGTTTTACCGTGGTCAACGTGACCCACAACGGTAACAACTGGTGCGCGCGGTTTAAGGTTTTCTGGATTTGGCGCACGTTCAATCTGATCGGCGTATGGTTTAACCTCTATACGCTTTACCGTTGCCCCAAATTCACCTGCGATAATTTCTGCGGTATCGGCGTCAATAGATTGGTTTTGGGAAACCATCATCCCCATCTCCATCAATTTTTTAACGACATTTCCAACCTTTTCCGCCATTGCTGCCGCCAAATCTTTGACAACAATTGTGTCGCCAAGTGTAACCTCGTGTGCAACCTTTTGTGGTGCATTAAACATGGCGCGTGCTTTTTCACGGAAACGTTTTAACGATGCTTCGGACCGACGGCGATTTGCACCACGAATCCCGATTTCATCATCGTCGTCATCATCGCCACCCATAACGATATCTTGCAGGGATATTTTGCCGGTTTTGGTAAATTCTTTTTTGCCATTGCCGAATTTATTGTTGCGACGCTGTTGCACAGGCACATCGTCATTTTCGTTATCGTCCATATGGCGATTTTGATTCTTTTTACCCCCATTTTGTACAGAACGCGGAACGGATGTTGGTTCAACATATTCGTCTTGAACTTGCTGGGTCGCATTTTCACGTGCCGCCAGTTGTTCTTTGACCTGTTCATATTCGCGCGTTTCGCGTGCAATTTCGGCTTCACGCGCGGCGCGTGCGGCGGCCTCTTCGGCTTCGCGTTTTTTGCGTTCTTCTTCACGGGCGCGTGCGGCCTCTAATACAGCGCGCAATTTATCGTCGGCTGGATTATGTGGCTGCGCCGGTTTTGCCGGTTCTTCGCGCAGTTCGTTTCGGCCTGGGGCAATAACACGGCGACGACGTTCTACGAAAACAGAATCGCCTTTTTTGCTTTGCACAGCATCTAGTGTAACAGATTTTCCAAGTGTTAGTGTCGCCATGTTCTACCTCTGTTTTTTATTATATCTTTTATTCTTCGGTTTCTTCTTCTTGGGTAATACCAAACGCAATTTCACGTGCCTTCATAATAACACGGCCCGCCAAATGCGCACTCATTGTTTCTTCGCCAAGGATTTCAACCAATTCATCAGACGCCAAATCCGCCAAATCAGACAATGTCTTGATGCCTGCTTGACCCAATTTCATAATGATTGGACGTTTGATAAAGTCAAATGACAGCAAATCATCAGACATACCCAATTTGCGACCTTCTTCAAAATAATCGCGTTCCAATTTTTCAAGATATGCCTTGGCACGATTTTGCAATTCCACCGCAAGTTCTGTATTGAACCCTTCAATAGATTCCAATTCTTTCAATTCAACAAACGCGATTTCTTCAATCGTACGGAACCCTTCGGATACCAACAGATGCGCAATCATTTCATCAACATCCAGACCCTTGATAAACAATTCGGTCTTTTCTTTAACTTCTTTGGTGCGACGTTCTTGTTCTTCGGCTTCGTTCATAACATCTATGTTCCAATTGGTCAATTGTGATGCCAGACGGACATTTTGACCGCGACGACCAATTGCCAAAGATTGTTGGTCTTCGTTCACAACGACAACCGCGCTGCGTGTGTCTTCGTCAACGATAATTTTGGCAACCTTGGCCGGTTGCATTGCGTTAACAATGAACACCGCTGGGTCTTCGGAATACAAAATAACGTCAATTTTTTCGCCATGGCATTCGTTGATAACTGGTTGAATACGGGTTCCCTTGATACCAACGGTCATACCAACTGCGTCAATAGATGGGTCCGCGGTTTCAACGGCGATTTTCGCATGTGAACCTGGTGCGCGTGCCACAGATTTAATTTTGATAATCCCTTCGTATATTTCTGGAACTTCTTGGACAAACAACTTTTCCATAAACAACGGATGTGTACGGGTTAAAAAGATTTGTGGACCCGTATTAGAACGCGCAACATCCATAATCAGTGCGCGCACGCGGTCACCAACTGCCAAACGTTCGCCTGGGATAAGTTCACTATTTTTAATATAACCTTCGGCCTTGCCATTGATATCAACAAACACATTGCCAAATTCTATACGTTTTACAACGCCGTTGATAATGTCGCCAATGTTATCTTTGAATTCTTCGTATTGACGGCCACGTTCGGCATCGCGTACGCGTGCGGTCATAATTTGACGTGCAGTTTGGAATGCCATACGACCAAATTCTGGTTCCGGCAGAGCATCTTCAACAACATCACCAACAGATGGATTTTGTGAATATTTTTTTGCTTCTTCCACAGTCAGCATCGTGAACGGGCTGTATTCTTCACCCGCAGATTCTGGTGATTCAATAACATCAAACAGACGTTTAACATAAATTGCGCCATTTTTTCTATCTATGTTGGCAACGATGTTAAATTCTTCGCCATATTTGTGTTTGGCAATTTTTGCGATTGCCGCTTCTAGTGAACTAAAAACCGTTTCACGATCAATTTGTTTTTCACTGGCCAAAGAGTCAATAGCCAACAATAAATCCTGACGCGGCATAGAAACAAAAGACATTCGTTATCTCCCTTGGTATTTTGTTTTTGCTTTATCTATAAGGGCGGGGTTTTTAGCCCCGCCCTTAAAATTTAACTTCTAAGAACAAGTTGATTATAACACCGAATCGGACAATTGCAAATCTTTTTTGCATATTTTGTTAAATATATTTGACGCACTTGTTTTTGGACTCTATACTTTACATTATGAGAACACTGGATAAGTATTTTTTACGGCAACTGATAGGTATTTTTGTAATGTTGCTGTTGATATTAACTGGACTGGCATGGATGGTCCAGATTATGTCTATGATGAAATTCTTAATAAGTTATGGTGTACGGCTTAGCAGTTTTTTGGGACTGACCGTGCTGATGGTTCCATTTATACTGTCCATTATTGTTCCATTTGTGACATTTATCGCAATATTGTTTGTTTATAACAAGATGATTGGTGATAACGAGGTTGTCGTTATGGCCGCATCTGGAACATCGCCTGGGAAAATCGCACGACCAGCATTATTGTTGGCGGGTTTGCTTACAGTTATAAATTTGGCGTTGAACCTGTGGGTTGTGCCGGCAACACAGGCAAAGTTTTATGATACACAATGGAATCTGCGGTATGGGTTGGCGCATCTTAAATTACAAGAAGGTGCATTTACCGAAATGACGCATGATTTGGTTGTATATGTGGATAAAGTGTCGGGATATGATTTAAAGCATGTTATGCTGTCTGATACGCGCAAAGATAAATCACAAATGATAATTTTCGCCGAAAATGGCAAATTAGTTACGACAATGCGCGGTTTGTCTATTGTTATGACAAATGGTTCGCTTCAGGCGACTGGTAACGGCAGTATAATTGGAACATTTGATGGGTTTGATATGGACCTTAGTATAAACGAGCAACATAATCCGGTATCTGTTAAAACGCGCAGTATGTCCACGGCAGATTTAATAGGTATCGTAAATCAAGAAGATATTACCCAAAAACAACGTAAAACGATATTCACAGAATTATGCACCAGGTTTTTGCAGCCAATAATGAATTTTATTTTGGCGGCGCTGTGTTTGGCGATTTTGTTGCGTTCATCGTTATTGCGACGCAGGGCAAGTTTTGCACCGGCACTGGCGGTTGTGTCAATGTCTGTTGTGATGGCGGCATTTATGTCCGCGTCTAATTTATTGGAAAGTACGGGCGATTTATTTATGTTGGCGGGGGGCCAAATAATATTACTTGTGATTATAATGGTGATTTTGTTAAGAAGAAAATGAGAAAGATTTACTACGCTATTATTTTTGGTTTAATATCGCACACCGCCGGTGCGATATCGGTTAATATGGATGAACCAACGGTAATAAAAGCGGATAAAATTGAATATGACCTTAAAACAGAAACAATCAAAACGACTGGCAAGACCGAAATATCTAATAAATCAGGTCAGAAAATGACACTGGTTGATTCATATATAACCAAAAACGGAACAGATTTATCGGCGGGCGATATTCAAATATGGCTTGGGCCGCATGTTTATCTTGAATCTGACAGTATCACAAAATCAGATGATTTAACGGTTGCAAAGCATGCAACTTTTACCGCGTGTAAAGATTGTGATAGTTTTGGCGAAGCATGGGAAATATCTGCGCGCCGGATAAAGCACAATCTGGCGGATCATATGTTATATTTTTATAGTATGTTGTTTTATGTTTATGATGTACCAGTTATGTGGTTGCCGTATTTTGATATGCCCGACCCCAGTGTGAAACATAAAACAGGTTTCTTAACCCCAAGTTTAGAATCTACAAATAAAATGGGAACCCAAATAAACATACCGTTTTATTTGTATATATCTGACACGCATGATGTTACCGCGACATTTTCGTATTTGACCGCTGAAAATCCATTGTTCCAATTGGAACATCGTCTTAATGGGGATCATTCACAATTCCGGACGCGTGGTTCGTTTACGCATAATCGCGAAGGTAAAAATCGTTGGCATGTATTCAATGATGATATTGTTGAACTTGGTGAAAATGCACGTGCAACTATGTTTTTAAACCGAACATCTGATAAAACATATTTGCAGAAATATGGATTCTATGATGGACAACCGTATCTTGATTCGGGGGCTAAATTGGAATTGTTCGGGCAATCAGGATATATGATTGCGGATGCGCATATCTTCCAAGAATTGCGTTCCCAATCAAATCATATTCCAGTGCCGGCGGGAAATATTTTGCCGAATATTCGTGGAACATATCAAACCAGCCCATTATTTGCATCAACATACGCGACATTTATGGGTGATGTCCTTGGAATATCGGGTGATGATTTTGCATCACAACGTCTTATTGGCGAAGCACGCATAACATCCCCATGGACGATTTGGGGTGGAAATCGTATTACGGCAAGTGTGGCAACACGATATGATATTTACAATTTCCATAATACCGAAATGATAGATGGTGAAGAATATTCTGGTCTTAAAAACAGATTCCTGCCAAATGGTTATTTGGAATGGGGTTTGCCGTTGTTTCGCCCAAGTGATACATGGACCCAGGTCATAGAACCGCGTGCGCGTTTAACGGTAATGCAACACATCAAGGACAGCCAATATGCCGCCAGCAGTGATTCCGCCGGTGCGTTATTGTCGGATGCAACACTGTTTTCGTCTAATAGGTTTGCTGGGCTTGATTTGTGGGAAAATGGAACATTTGCCGATTATGGGTTGCGATGGTCTGCGTTTAACCAAGATGGTGAAATCGTGGAAGCATTCTTGGGTCAAACCTATGATTTTATAAAGCGCGATGACACCGATCCCAACAGCGGATTCCACGATGGTCAATCAGATTATGTTGGACGCGTTGGGTATAATAATATGGAATGGTTAAATTTCTATACGCGGTTCCGCCTGTCCCAAGAAAAACTTAGTTTGCGCCATATAGAAACGAACGCGGTTGTCGGCAACTCTCGGAATTTCGTTAATGTTGGACATATTTGGTCAAAACAATTTGATGATTTGTTGACACCAACAGAATCTATACACGAAGTCATGGGTGGAATTGGTTTCGCAATCACAGAACGTTGGTCAGTGCGCTGGAACGCGATATACAATGTGACAAATACCCACTGGCAACAGCATAGTGGGGCGTTGTATTATGAACATCCGTGTTATTACCTAAGTTTTGGTTATCGTCGTGATGGCACAATCAAAGAAGATTACGAAGGAACCACAACATTTCAATTCCGTTTCGGTATAAGTGTTGATGGCGAACATTATTAAAAGGGGGAAAGGTATGAGGAAATTTTTAATTTTGATTAGCATGTTGTTTGTGATGCCTGCGACCGCGGCAACGGTTGTTGCAACGGTTGATGGAAAACCAATTACAGATACCGATGTTACCGCACGCACAAAACTTATGGCACGTCAGGGTAATACATCAACCGACAATCGTCGTCAGGCCCTGCAAAATATCATAGATGATAATGTAAAATTAAAATATGCCGCAAACTTTAATGCGGTCCCCAGCGAGAAAGATGCCGCCAATGAATTAAAGCGTATGAATTTGGGGGATTTAAGTGGTTCTGAACGCAGTATGGCAATTACTGCGACGCGTGCAAATATCGCGTGGCAGCTGATTATTGGGCGGACAATTATTCCAACCATAGAGGTTAGTAAAGAAGATGTTGCCGCCGAAAAGAAGTCAATTGAACGTGAACATGGATTACCATTAGAAATGACGTTGGTGCGTTTGACTGATGTCCCAAGTGATATCGCCGCAAAATTGACCAAACCAAAAAGTTGCGATAACGCGGTTGAGATGGCGGAAGATCTTGGTGGTATGCCCCAGAAATTTGATGCAGTTCAGTATGAATTGGCGCCAGAAATTCGTGATAGTATCGCGGGGTTACCATTGTTAACATGGTCAAAACCATCCAGTGATGGTTCTATATTCTTGGTGTGCAGTTCCAAGAAAACCAAAGAATACGGCCAATTGGACGATATGATAAAACAAAATGCGGTATATAAACAGGCGATGTTTATTGCCGATCAACAATTAAAGCAACTGCGTCGCAAGGCCGTTGTTATCATAAACGACAACAGATATAAATTATGAGCAAAACAATTCTTTTTGATTTAACCGCCGCGGAATTAGAAAAATTTGTAACCGATATGGGACAACCGCGGTTTCGTGCAAAACAGGTTTCCGAATGGATGGCGCGTGGGGCACCTGATTTTTCGGTTATGAAAAATATTCCGGAAAAATTGCGTAATGATTTGGATGCGGTTGCACAAACTTTACCGGTTCGTGTGGCTAGGAAATTATCGTCAACGGATGGGCAAACAGTAAAGTTTTTATTGGAACTAAATGACGGTGAAAAAATAGAATGTGTTTTGATGCGTACCAGTTATGGTAACAGTGTTTGCGTCAGTTCTCAGGCTGGATGCGCAATGGGTTGTAAATTCTGTGCCAGCACATTATTGGGGTTAAAACGTAATTTAACAATAAACGAAATTTTTTCACAAATACTGGTCGCACAGTGGGAATTGCGCAATGATAAATTATCAGATAAACCAATTCGTCCAAATGGCGATGCAAATAATAATGATGTTTCACACATTGTTGTTATGGGAACGGGTGAACCATTACAGAATACAGAAAATGTAATCGGATTTATTGAACGCGCAAATCATGATATGGGAATTGGATGGCGCCGAATAACAGTTTCAACATGTGGCATTGTCCCAGGTATAGATAGATTGATTGAATGGGGGCGTCCGATAAATTTGGCGATATCTTTGCATGCGCCAAACGATGAATTGCGCAAAAAAATAATGCCAATTGCAAATAAATATTCTATCGCCGAAATAATGGACGCGGCATGGCGATTTACCGACACGCATAATCGCCAGTTAATGATAGAATACATATTGTTAGGTGATGCAGATGGGAATTTATTAAATGCGACCCCCGAATGTGCAAATGAATTGGTGGAAATTGTCCGCGGTAAAAATTGCATGGTGAACCTTATACCATGGAACGCGGTGGCAGAACGTGATTTTTCATCGCCATCGGGAAATGCGGTGCATCGTTTCCAAGATATACTGATTAAAAATGGTGTTCATACGCGCATACGCCGTGAACGCGGAACAGATATTGGTTCGGCCTGTGGTCAGTTAAGAATTAGTGGGTAAAAAAGCCGGTATAAAATACAGGCGCTTTTTATAATTCCCGCTTGAAATTTGATATATGTTTGCTATTCTTGGTGCAAAAGGAAGACGTATGGATACGAATTACACTGTTTTAGCACGAAAATATCGCAGTCAGGATTTTCAATCACTTATCGGTCAGGATGTTTTGGTAAAAACTCTTACTACCGCAATTAAAACCGGTCGTATTGCGCATGCATATATTTTTACCGGTATTCGTGGAACTGGGAAAACCAGTACCGCGCGTATTTTGGCCAAGGCATTAAATTGTTTGTCGTCTGATGGGCCAACGGCAACGCCATGCGGAACATGTGAAAATTGTCGTGCAATCGCCGCAGGCCAGCATATTGATGTTTTGGAAATTGACGCGGCATCACATACTGGTGTTGATAATATGCGCGAAATATTAGATGCGGCGCAATATCGTCCAACAAACGGCCGTTACAAAGTTTATATAATTGACGAAGTTCACATGCTTTCCACCAGCGCGTTTAACGCGTTGCTGAAAACACTGGAAGAACCACCGGCACATGTTATATTCATACTTGCCACCACCGAAATACGCAAAGTTCCGGTTACGATTTTGTCGCGCTGTCAAAGATTTGATTTGGTGCGCGTTCCGGTTGAAACATTAAAGAAACATTTTGCGTGGATTGCGGAACAAGAAAAAGTGGAATTGACCGATGCGGCAAATGAATTGTTGGCGCGTGCCGCCGATGGTTCGGTGCGTGATGGGTTATCGTTATTGGATCAGGCAATTGCCCAAACCGGTGGCCATGTTGATGAAGCGGCTGTTATGGATATGTTAAAACGTGCAGACCGCGGTGTTGTTGTTGACTTTATGCAAACGATATTGTCGGGTAATGTTGCAACCGCCATGGCCAAGGCAGATGAAATTTATACCAATGGCGCTGATTTAACAATGTTGCTGACCGATATGATGGAATGGACACATTGGGCAACGCGTATGCATCCTGTTTTGCACATTGGCGAAAGCGATAATATTCCATATACCGCCGACCAACGTGCGCGTATAAATGAAATAAATAAACATGTGTCATTAAATACTCTTTCACGTATCTGGCAGGTCATGGTTGCGTCTGTTCCAGAAATGGCGGCGGCAACGAACCAAAAACAATGTTTTGATATGTTGATAATTCGTTTGATGCATATTGCCGATATGCCACCAATTGCTGAAATGGTAAAAAATGAAAAGGTATCTGCCACACAGGGCGCAACCCCTGTTGCACCGAAACCTGCAAGCGTAGAAATTAAAACCGCAAATGATTTGGCAGAACTGTTGAAAGGCGCACGTGAAATAATGATGTATTCATATTTTACAAAAAATATAGAGGTTTCCGATATCACTGGCAAATGCATATCATATTTTGATCGTGGTAATGACCCAGAATTCCAAAAGAAATTGGTTGTTTGGTTAAAAGATAAAACAAACGAAAATTGGGAATTAAACAAGATAGAAGAATCGCATCAAAATCAAACTGTGCGTGAACAGATTGAAACCGATGTTGAATCCGATCCAATGGTTGCGGACGCAATGTCTTTGTTTGAAGGTGCCGAAATTGTTGGCGTATCAAAGCAATAAAATTGTTGGGGGGATGAAATGAGAACAGAATATGGCAGAAGTTTAATTGAAATGGTGGGCGTGTTGGCCATAACAGGTGTTATGACGGCAAGTGCAATTGCGATATATAATTCCATTCGGCATAATCAACAAAACACTATTGCCGCCGCCACCCTGCGCGAAGTTGCCCAGAAATCAAATTTGCTGATGGGGATGCGTGGCGATTATACCGGAATATCTGTTGATTATTTGATTAAAAGCGGTGTTTTAAAAACTGATGCTGCGCCAATTGGGAAAACATGGTCGGTGGATGCGGGGTCTGTTGATTTGGCAACATTTGAAATTAAATTGCACGGACTAACGCATGGGGAGTGCGATTTCTTTGCGGCGGCACTGCCGGCATGGGCCGAAGCAATGATAGTTAACGGTGTCCCATCCACAGAATATGTGCAATGTATTTCTGCATCAGAAAATGATATAACTTTCATCGCAAGGTAATAATGAAAAACAAGATTTTATCTTTGCTGTGTGTGTTGTTGGTTGCATGCGCACAATATCAAAGTCCAGAACGTTCTGCGTGGCCAACATACCTGCATGGCGTCAGTTTTACAGATATGACCGAAAGTGCAAGAATCGCCAAAAAACCGATATTCTTGGGTGCGGGCGGTCGGACGGTTTCCGATGCGGTTGGTAAAAGACCAGAATTGGATTACGGGGATAAATCACAAAACGAAGCAGCGGCCAGTGTTGGATATATGTCGGAATTGGAATATAAATTATATGATACTTTGCGGCGTCCAGGTGTGTCGGTACAACGCGCCGGAACCGATGTCGTTATTATATTGGTGCGCGATGCAATTATGGAACTGAATGCACCGGAAATATCGGCCGATGGTGATGAAAATCTTGGTGATATTGCGGGTATTTTAAAGAAATATGATGCAACATTTATTGAAATTGCGGGATATACAGATTCTATGCGTGATTCAACCGCGGCGCATGCGTTATCATTGGACATGGCACAGCGTGTGGCGGTATATTTGGCCCAGCATAAGATAAACCAATCGCGTATGTTTGTTGTTGGACGTGGTTCTGCACGCCCAATTGCCGCCCAAGATGAATGGGGACGCCTGACCAATCGTCGTGTGGAAATCCGAATAACACCGGTGCGGTAAATTCTGATAACTTTCTCTTTTATTTTATAATTTTTGTTGCTATAGTAATCACGTCAACAAAACAAAAAGGATGAAACTATGGCAGAAACAAATAAAACAAATGTAAAAAATTATGCAAAAATCGGAATTGTTGCCGCGATTGTGGTTGTAATTGCGATTATTGGTGTGTTTGCGTTGCGCCGCGGTGGCAACGAAGTTAGCGCAGCCGAAGCAATCAAACATGTGTCCGCAGATGCGGTCAGTGGTGCAGATTTGCGTATGGCGGTTATCCGTATGGATGCGATACAAACAGATGCCAAGGCGTTAAAAGATCTGCGTAAGCAAAAAGAAAATTACGAAGAAAAATTGCGTAATGATTTAGAAAAACAACAAAAAGCATTGGAAAAAGAAAAAGCCGAAATTGAAAAATCACAAGATGTTCTGTCACGTGAAGCATTGCAACGTCGCGTTGTTGCATATCAAGGCAAGGTTACAAAATTGCAACGTGATTTAACAGAACGTGCCCAGGCAATAGATGAATCTTTCCAAAAAGCATTGGCAACAATTCAAGAAAAACATTTGGACCCACTTATCGAGGGCATAATCGCAAAGAAAAATTTGTCGTTGGTTGTTGACGGTCGTTTTGCACGTGCGGC
>JAEEQU010000051.1 GCA_016285415.1 Alphaproteobacteria bacterium
TTGCACCACGCGCGTTAAAATATTTTCCCCAATCAAAACCAGCATATTCACGCATAAAATCGTCGCGCAACATTTTATGGTAATTTGCGTGTGGGTCGCGCAGGACTTCTTTGGTAAAGAAAGATTTTGCCATGCGTTCTTCCAATGCATAGATTTTTTTCGCGTCCGCATTTACGCCAAAGTTTTTAAATTGCGCCGTCATAAATTCAACATACTTTTTACGAATATTTTTTGTTTGCGCGTCATCATCAAAGTAATAATCACGCGACAGCCCTGTGCCGCCCTGGTGTATGTTATAAAGGAAATGTTCACTGTCTTGTTCATCCAGTGCGACCGCGTCGCCCCAGAACGAAGAAAAGAATGCATGATTTTTTCCAAGGTATTCTGGTAAATCAGATTTATTTTTTATTGCATCTATTTCTGCAAAATATTTTTCTACGGGTGTTGTTCCATCGTCATTTAATTTTTTTTCATTCATTGCGATTTTATATAGCATGCCGATTTTGCCGTTGTCTGTTTCGGCAATTTCACGTACACGTTTCAGGTTTGTTTCACGTAATATTTCAAATGCACCGTATCTTGCGTAATCATCGGGAATTGGATGTGCCTTGCGCCATCCCAATGTTGCATAATCAAAAAAATTATCGCCTGGGATTATTGTTGTGTCCATGTTTTCATATTTAATACCGATATCCAATGTTTCCCCCTTTGTGTAGTTATACGCAAATATAATAGCAAATATAACGCAGATTATCCCAATAATATTTAACCAAGTGTGTCGCATTTTATTTCACCAATTTTGTTATTAAATCATCCAATACCAACATGCCGTTGTCGGTTGCTGATATTCTGTTGTTTACAAACCGTAGCATATCTGGGTGCGATTTTGCAAATTCTATATTTATAACTTTTTCTGTTTTATCATCAACCAAAACACCGCGCACAGTTCGCATACCGGTAATTACACGTTCAATAGCGCGCGTTTCGTCCGAAATTTGATTAAACATTTTCCCGTTCCCCAGTTCTTCGTACCATGTGCCGTTTATAAATATGCGTCCCGCCGCACCATCTCCAATTCCAATATATGCGTCACCATCCCATACATTTTGATTGTGCCGGCATTCATGGCTGGGAATTGCATAATTTGAAACCTCGTACCGAGGCAGATTAAGTGTTTCACCAATTGCCATATACATATTCGCCATGGTTTCATTATTGGGCATATCTAAATTCATTTTGCCAAATGGAGTGTTATCTTCAATGGTCAATTCATACATAGAACAATGCGAAAATCCAATATCGTTTATGCGCCGACAGGTTTTAATAACATCTGAAACTGTTTCCCCCGGCAGTCCATATATAAAATCGCCCGATACACGAATTCCTGATTTCATTGCCGTATCCAACAGTTTTATTGCATCGTTTGCAGTATGAATGCGCCCCAAGAATTTTAATTTATCATCATCAAATGATTGCACCCCAACAGATAACCGGTTCATACCAATTTTGCAGAAATCGGCCAGTTTATCTGATGACAATGTGCCTGGGTTCGCTTCTAGCGTAATTTCGGCATCAGAATCCAAATGAAAATTTTTCCGTATCGCATCCATGATTCTTGCGAATATCGTTGCTGGCATCAGTGACGGGGTTCCGCCACCGAAAAATACGGTTGGAACAGATACCGCACCAATAATTTTTGCAAAATGTTCAATTTCGCTGATTATATTGGTCGCATAGGATTCCCAATCTGGATTGGCGCAAGGCAACGAATAAAATGCGCAATACTGACATTTCCTGACGCAAAACGGCACGTGTATATAAATATTATGGGATATATTCATGGATTTAATCATACAACGCCGATATTCAGATTCAAGTTATAAAGTGCTTTTTATAAATCAAAATTTATGATATAATGTTCAAATAGAATGGGGATGAGAAAGGGACTAATTTCTTTATTACCGCTGTTTTTGATTCATTTTGCGGCCTTTGGCGCTAATGAAGGGGTGCCTGTTTACTATCAAACGGCCGCCGCGGCAAATGCAAATCAATTGAACTATGGCGATTATGCGAATCAGGGCTATACCAAATATGTCGGCGCATCTGGGACGAAGCAGGTCGTTGGAACGCGCACATATACATATACCCACGAAAGAACAAAAACGTATACACCAATGTCGTATCAAAATGGTATGACATACGCAAATGCCGGCAGTATGACGGTTAATGGGGTTGCAACAACACCAGAAATGGAACATAAAACCAATATTTATGCTGGATATACACGCAGATTTGCGGACTTTGAATTTAAAACAGGTGTAAATTCTATTCTTGAATGGGATGATATGGTGTTCAATGAATTAACCGTTGGAGCGCGCCATAATTTCTCGTTACGCAGTTTTGATATGTTCGCATTTGGCGAATATTCATATGGGGAAATGGAACATGGCGGTTTGTCCATGGATTACGATTTGGAACCGTATGATTGGACGGATCCATCCTATGGAATATTTACAATATCAATGGGTGACCAAACTGGCAAGACGGAACATCTGCGCCTTGGGATTGGTGCACATCATATTTGGGATATTGGTGGATGGAAAATATCGCCAATAATTGGTTACGAAATTTTCAAACATGATTTGAAAATGTCTGACCATTTATATCCAAACCAAGGTGTTTATTTACCGTTGATGACAAATCAGGGCGAATATGTTTATGGGGACGAGCAGGGCAACTATTATTCTATGCCCATAGATATTGTTCCCCCAGATACATGGTATCAGGTTTGTATGGGCCCCGAAGATATTAAGGTTGTTGTGCAAAATGGCACGTCCAGTGGATATGTAACGGCATTGGGCGAATATTTGACCACAATGGATTATACATCAACAATGGGCGATATTCCATGGGGTGTATACGAAGGCGATTGTGTTATTATCGGTGGTGATGGCCCAATCAAAGTTGGTGGTGTGACGCACATTTACAATACTACATGGAGTGGGTTCTATTTCGGATTAGAAGTTGAAAAGCAAATGACACTTGCCGATAAATTGCGTTTCTATTTTCAAGTCAGTTTGCCGAAGTATTCATCCGAAGGTATCTGGCCAAATCGTACAGATTGGCAGCAAAGCCCAAGTTTCTTGGACGAAGGCAGCAATGGTGCATATGCGTACGCTGCAGAAATGGAATATGATCTGCGTCTGTCATCACGTGTGCAGTTGGCGTTCAAGGTTGATACAAATTATTTCCATGTTGGAAACATCCCAGGCAAATTGTATATCGCCGAATATACCGATTTTGTGTATGACGAAGAAGGCCAATATATGTTGGATGAAAA
Source organism: Alphaproteobacteria bacterium (assembly GCA_016285415.1). Classification (GTDB taxonomy): domain Bacteria; phylum Pseudomonadota; class Alphaproteobacteria; order Rs-D84; family Rs-D84; genus Enterousia. The sequence goes on from JAEEQU010000051.1 coordinate 3,341, forward strand.
TGGTTTGCCATATTTGCAAACTGTGGCGGCACACACAGAATATGTTAGCAATTCGTTGAAGAATGCAAACTGGCAATCGTTCGGGTTGCATATCGGAATTAAATTCGCATTTTAATAGGGGGAATAATGCGACGCGTATATCCTTTTGTCGCACTTTTGATTACATGCACAACCGCGTGCATGGCGGATGATGAATGCAGGTTTAATTCACAGCGATGGGAATCTATTTTATCCAATGTGCGTGTGCGTGCAACCGAAAAAAATATTTCAGAAGATACAATAAGCGCAACACTGCGTAGTCCCGCGTTTATACCGTCTATTGTCAAAAGTGATAAAAATCAATCTGAATTTAAATTGTCGTTGGATGATTATCTGAAACGTACGGTAAACCAGACGCGCATTGTGCATGGTCGGCAAATGCATAAAAAATATCCAACAATGTTGACGCGTGTTGAAAATATATATGGCGTGCCACCACATGTAATGTTGGCATTTTGGGGTATGGAATCTAATTATGGCGAAGTAAAGGCACGTCATCGCCTTGTGGATGCGTTTTTTACATTGATGTATGATGGGCGCAGGGAAAAATTTTTTGGTGATCAGTTATTGGCGTTGATGAAAATTGCCGATGATAATGAATTGGATATAAATAATATCAGGGGCAGTTGGGCCGGCGCAATGGGACATTTCCAATTTATTCCAACTACATTGGCCAGTTACGGTGTAGATGGTAATGGTGATTCACACATTGATATTATCAACAGTGTTGGTGACGCAATGGCCAGTGCGGGAAATTACCTTGGCAAACTTGGGTGGGACAAGGGGCAGCGCATAGTGCGTCGCGTTATATTACCAGGAAATTTTGATACAACCATATTAGATGGTAAAACAAAGAAAACATTAACCGAATGGGCGCAAATGGGAATATTGAATCCTGATGGGTCGCCGATTCCGATGGGCAATATGGTTGCGGGTTTGGTCGCCGATGTGGCAAATTTGCCAATGGCAAGTGCGGACGATTATAACCCAGATACCGATGTTGCACCACAACCAGTTATAACGGCATATTTAACATATCCGAATTTTTACCGTATCAAGAAATGGAATAATTCAAATTGGTATGCAATTGCAATTGCAGAACTTGCCGACAAATTAAAATAATCACCATCAAACGGATGAAAAATAAAAATATTGCACCACCACGCAATGTTTGGTATCCTATCCGTATAAGTTAAAAAAAGTATTCAGGGGTAAAACATGGCTATTAAGGTTCGTGATTTTGAAGTACGCCTTACGCGGAACAAAGAAGAACGCCGTTTGGTGCGTCAATTGCGATATGATGTATTTGTAACCGAAGAAGGCGCGTCCGCCACACCAGAACAGCAGGAATTACACGAAGAATATGATGCGTTTGATAAGTATGCTGATTATATGGCGGTATTTCATAATGGAAAAATCGTTGGTGCATATCGTATTATTGACAAGAAAGCCGCCGAAAAAATGGGCGGATTTTACACCGAAACAGAATTTAATATTTCTAAAATAAAAAAGGCGTCTGATAATATCGCCGAAATGTCGCGTGCATGCGTTGCCCAAGAATACCGTGAAAACGCATTGGTAATGCGACTTCTGTGGGCGGGACTTAGTGAGTATATTTTGCGTCGTCGCATTGCGGTCTTGTTTGGGGTCGCGTCATGGACCGGACAGAAACCGGTAGAATCAGCCCAGGCAATATCGTATATCTATTATAATCATTTATCTCCGGTTCGCCTGCGCGCACGCGTTGTGCCAGAAAAATTTGCCGAAGGTGTTGATAACCGCATGTCGCGTATGAACATATTACCACGTGCGTTTGTAGACGAAGATTTGGCCAAGAAACAAATGACACCGTTGATTAAGGGATATCTGCGGTTGGGCGCTACATTTGGCCAGGGTGTGTTTATAGATAAACCATTTAACACATACGATATCTTTGTTATGATGCAAAGCAAGAATATGGATGCCGCGTATCAGAAACATTTCTATGGTCGTGAAAATGCGCTGGAACATTTGGATGTAAAACCACGTCCGATGTTGACATTTGGAAAATTAATGCTAAAACCTATTACGGGTTCGTTGAATATGTTGGGGGCGTTCTTTGAATTCTTGTTGCGCGAAGATGCCGCCGATGCAGAATTAATAGAAGATGCACCAGAATCAGACGAAGAGTAAAATGGCAAAGGTTAGAAAACAAAATCTTTTTAATACAATAACTGGATCACTGCGTTTCGCGGCGTTCTGGATAATGGTTGTTGTACAATTGCCTATTATTGCGCTGTTGCCACGGCGCAAGATGATAACCGTTAAATATATGGCGGTGTTTATGAAGATTTTGTTGATATTGGCCAGTATCAAAATTGTAAAGCATGGTCAGATATCCAAGAAACGTCCTTTGTTGGTCGCGGGGAATCATATATCTGTGTTTGAAATTGCGACTTTCCCGGTGATGTTTGGGGGCAGTTTTATTTCCAAGAACGATGTGCGGCATTGGCCATTGGTTGGGTATGTTGCAAATAAATTTGGCGTTGTGTTTATTGACCGTCGTCCTTCGCATGCGATGGAGGCATTAAAATTGGTCCAAGATGAAATCGCACATATCAAATATCCATTGTATATTTTCCCCGAAGGAACCACAACAAACGGTGCATACGTTAAAGAATTTAAAAGCAGTTTATTTAATGTCGCCGAAGGAACGGATGTTACCGTTCAACCAGTTGTGACACAATATTGTTTTCATGATGGTACGCCAATTGGCGAAGAAGATCTGGCCGAGCATTATGCATATTTTGATAATGCAAAGCAGACACAGGGACCGCATTGTTCCCGCGAACGCAGCGCGTTTGGTCAAATCTTTCATGTAATGGTTTTGGGTGGATTCCGCGTAGATGTCTATATGTTGCCACCACCACCCCTTGGGGGTATGGACAGGAAACAAATGGCAGAAACAATGCACAAAATAATTTCAGATAAATATATGGAAACCAAGGATTTAAAAAAATGAAAATTGAAAACTTATGTGTACGGCG
>JAEEQU010000052.1 GCA_016285415.1 Alphaproteobacteria bacterium
AGTATGCAAATGGAACAAGGTCGGCGCGAGGCGATTCTGCAAGAAAAAATGCGCGCAATTCAAAAAGAAATGGGCGAAGATGACGAAGAAACTGACACCGTCAGTATGCGAAAGAAAATTGAAAAATCGCCTATGCCCGCCGATGTCAAAGAAAAGGCATTAGGCGAATGGAAACGTATGCGCAGTATGTCGCCAATGTCAAACGAAGGCGGACTGATTAAAACATATTTGGATGAATTACTGTCTATGCCGTGGGGAAAATCTGATAAATCTAAAATTGACCTAAATACCGCACGCACAATTCTGGACAGTGAACATTCAGGGATGCGCCCAGTCAAAGAACGCATACTGGAACACATTGCCGTTATGAAAAAGACCGGTTCATTAAAGGGCAGCATACTTTGTTTTGTTGGTGCCCCAGGTGTTGGTAAAACATCACTGTGTAAATCCATTGCGGCGGCGTTGGGGCGGAAATATCACCGCATATCACTTGGTGGTGTATCTGACGAGGCACATTTCCGCGGGCATCGTAAAACATATATTGGTTCACAACCGGGACGCATTATGGATGTACTAAAACGCGCCAAGGCAAACAACCCAGTTATTGTATTGGACGAAATAGATAAAATGGGACGTGATTGGCGTGGTGATCCAGAATCCGCGTTGCTGGAAATATTGGACCCCGAACAGAACAAGGCATTTCGCGACCATTACCTAGAGGTTGATTTTGATTTGTCCAATGTGTTGTTTATTGCAACCGCGAACAGTTTGAATATGTCCAGTGCATTAAAAGACCGTATGGAAATTATTGAAATCCCGGGATACAGCGAAGAAGAAAAAGTACAAATTGCACGCGAACACCTTATTGAACGTGCCGCCAAAGATACCGGTTGGAACATAGATAATATCACAATTGATGATGACGCAATTCGCCATATTATCCGCAAATACACCGCGGAATCGGGGGTGCGTCAATTACAACGTGAAATCGCCGCGATATTGCGCCGGCGCCTGCTGGAAAACGATGGCGAAGACACACCAACCGAATTCACAATTCAAAAAATTGATGATTTGTTGTCGTTACAACAATCGGCGGGATTTTCCAAACGAATTGGCTTTGGTGTAAATATATAGGGAACAGTAAATGAACATCTTTCAAACCATCCAAATTTGTAACGATATTAAAAAACTGTATAAGAACAAAGGCACCACCCCATTTATACCATTCAACTATAACCAATTTTATCAAATTAGAACACATGATGGCCATGCAATCGTAGAATCCCAACGCCGTGAGAAGTATTTATCGCCGACTGAATTTGTGCCTGTTAATTTTTGGACAAATCTTTTTAACATCGCGGGAAATCATGCGACAGTGCCATTGGAATTTACAGTAGTATTTAATAACAATGGGTTATTGCCACACGCGCCAATGGAACAAGACCTGCGTATTCACGGTTTGCCTGCACGATTGATATATAATCGTATGCGCAAAGAATTCTTGGCCGATTGGCATAAACAAATTGGGTTACGCCGCTAATCGCAACAAAGGAAAATACAAATGATATTTATTATAAATACTTCGGGGACGGGTCTAGAATTTGTATTGGATGACAAACGCAAATCTGTTGTAGTGGAAAAACAATCGGTTGCCCTGCCCGCAGCGGCGGAATCTTTTATCGCCGAATGCGGTGCAAAATGGTCTGATTTAACCGCGATTGGTGTTGTCGTTGGTCCAGGCAGTTTTACCGGTATTCGCATGGGCATTGCATATGCCAAGGGTTTGGCATTGGGATTAAATATTCCGGTTGTTGGCATAAACGCATTTGAATTATATTTGGCCGCAACGCCCGATGCATTTGTTGCCATAGATTCCGGACGTGGTGATTTCTTTGTGGCATCCACCATGCACGCGCCATGCACCATGACCATTGAAGAAGTAGAAACCGAGCAAATGAAATGTCCACGCACCGTTGGTCATAAACCATTTGATTTATTATTGGCACCGAAAATTGTCATAGATAAAATCACACGCGGCAATGTGGAACCGGCCGTACCAATGTATCTGCGCCCAAGTTATGCCGAAGAAACAAAAAAATAAAAATGTTTAATAAAGTCGCTGATTTACATAAACTCTGTTTCCCACATAAACCATGGGGGGTGGATGATTTTCGCGATTTAAAAAAATCAGGCTGCGAAATTGTGGCATCTGAAAATGCTTTTATCGTATGGCGCACTGTATTGGATGAATCTGAAATCATTACAATCGGTGTTCATCCCGATATGCGTGGTGCGGGAATTGCAATTGCGATGCTTGGCATCATGGAAAACGAAGTAAAAAAAACGGGGGCTAAAAAAATATTTTTGGAAGTATCCGCAGAAAATTTACCGGCAATAAACCTTTATAAAAAATGCGGATTTATCCAAAACGGATTGCGTCCGAAATACTATGACGGCGTTGATGCGATTTTAATGCAAAAAGATATTTAATAAAACAACATAAGGGGCAAAACATGACAGAACAAGAAGTTATAAATACCGTATGTACCGTTATCGCAAAAAAACTTTATAAACAGCCAAATGATATAAAACTGGATACTATGTTTACACATGATCTGGGCGCTGATTCATTAGACATGTTGGTAATTGCTACGGAGTTAAGCAACATCTTAAAAATTCCGATTAATGAATTTGAAGATAAAGAGATTAACAGTATTGATGATCTGGTTGCATTAATTTGTAACTATTTGAAGATAAGCCGCAGCACAAACAAAGGTTCAACAAATATCATCGGTTTAATAACCATAATCGGACAAAAGCGTCGGAATTTTCAAAAGTTTACAAAGCGCAGATCAAAATAACGGCGATTGCCGTTATTTTTGTTCCACAAATTCCAACACGCGTGGGTCAAATATTACATCACGTGGGGAAAGCGGCCTTGCAATATGCATATCGGCGGCATCACGCGTTCGCGACAATGCGACATAGGTTTGTCCATGTTCAAATGCACCACGTGAAATATCAATAACAACCGTATCCAATGTTTTACCTTGGGCCTTGTGTATTGTCATGGCGTATCCCAACATCAATGGGTATTGTTTATATGCCCCTGTTTCATTTTCAACCAATCTATCATTTTCATCGCGACTGTATTCTATTTTCTGCCACTTTTCTTTTTTGACTGTGACTATATCATGATTTTGATTTAATAACTGAACAACTATTTCACGCGTGCCAAGTGTACGAATAATTCCCATAGAACCATTATGCCATTTGTCGCCATTTTTTACAAACACCACCAAAGCACCAATTTTCAATTCCAAATTCATTGGTGCCGGCACATCACGTTCCGCAAAATTGCCCGACAATTCGCCAGTATAGTTTACAACAGGTGCGGCAATTTGTGCAAGGCGTTCCGCATTTATCCTTTCTGCGACCGCGCGAAACGGTGTTATTAAAACCGCATTACAACGACGTTCATCATCGGCGATACTGCATGTATTAAAAAATTCTATGGCGGTCTTATCCCCACTGCGCAAAGCATTTAATTTTTCCAATAACCGCAGGTCACTTTGGCGATAAACCAAATCAAAATTAAACCGCACGAAATCAGAACGTTTATAAACATTGCTGTCAAAGAAATATGCGCGTTCATATTCATAGTTTTGTTTGTAATATGCGCGTGCATCACGCGTGATAACCGGTGGCAATTGAAATAAATCACCAATGGCAACAATCTGAATTCCACCAAACGGTTCGTTATTCTTGCGCGCCCGCCGGCACAGGATATCCATTGCGTCCATTAAATCGGGGGCTATCATGGAAACTTCGTCAAGGACCAAGACATCGGTTGCGGTCAGTATATTGCGAACCTTGGCCTTTAGTTCCAAAAATTCCGGAAAAATGAAATCACGGGGTTGAATTTGAAACAGCGAATGTATCGTCTGTCCGCCAATATTAAGTGCGGCCACCGCCGTTGGACACGCACAGACAACCCGCTTTTTCGTTGCAGATTTAAGGTAATTTACAAATGTTGATTTGCCGGTGCCGGCACTGCCCAAAATCAGAACATTTGACTGTGTACATTCAATTGTATTGAACGCCATTGTTTGTTCTTTACTTAAAATGGGAATCAGTTCACTCATACGGGTATATTTGCATAAAAAAGAATAAAAATAAAGCGGAAAGAAAAATTTTAACTTGCAACATCAAATAAAATGTATAATAATAACCGCCGTGGGTTATTAGCTCAGTTGGTTAGAGCGGAGCGCTCATAACGCTTTGGTCGTGGGTTCGAGTCCTACATAACCCACCAATTGCTTCCATATGAAAGCAAGCACCGCGTCGCATCACAATTGCGACGCGGTCTTTTTGTTTCCCATAACCTAATGAATATTTTTCTCTTGCCCTGCCCTGTCTTTTTTTTCTAAAATTTGTATGGATGAAATAGGAGGGCCAGCAAATTCTGCATTTCGCCGAGAGTGGTCGCATTTTTATATGCGGGCGCTTTATGTGTGCAGAAACAAAATTGCATTGCGACATGCGTGAAAACAGTTGCGTTTTAGAAACAAAAAATCGTATTGGGTTGGTGGATCGTGCCGGCGACCTGGCGATTAATACGGCAAAAGATTTGCGCAGTGCATTTGGATTTATTGGTGATGTTTTTTCATCTATTTGGCGTATGTTGCGTGGCAACACAGTAACAAGGCGCATTGATATTATGCGGGAAATTGATAATGCCGGCCCGCGTGCAATTCCGATTGTTTGTTTAATCAGTTTTATGATTGGCCTTATTATTGCGTTCGTTGGTAATATGCAATTAAAGTTATTTGGTGCAGAAATTTATGTGGCGGCATTGGTTGCAATTTCTATGACGCGAATATTGGGTGCGGTTATGACGGGAATTATAATGGCTGGGCGCACCGGCGCATCGTATGCCGCCGAAATTGGTTCTATGCGCGCAAACGAAGAAATAGATGCACTGCAAACAATGGGAATATCGCCAATTGAATTTCTTGTTTTGCCACGTGTGTTGGCACTGACGATTACTATTCCAATTCTAACCATTATCGCGGATATTGTCGCAATTTTCGGTGGAATGTGCGTTGCGGTAACGTTGATGAATGTATCTGTGGCAGAATATTGGCGCACAACATTAGAATGGATAACATTTAATAACTTTGCGGTGGGCGTGTTGCATGGTTGGCTGTTTGGTTGGGTAATTGCAATTATTGGGTGCCGATGTGGGATGCGTGCGACAAAAACCGCCGATGGAATTGGTCGTGCAACCACACGTGCCGTTGTGCTTGGTATTGTGGGGTGCGTGGTTACAACGGCGATATTAACACTTATATTCAATTGGATTGATATTTAATGACACGGAAAAATGGACCTTTTATTTGCATTGAAAATTTAACCGTTGGATACGGCGATCGTGTCATTATAAAAGACGCCAGTTTCAATATAAATTATGGCGATATATTCGTGATTATGGGTATGTCTGGGTGTGGCAAAAGCACGATTATGCGTTCTATAATTGGTCTGTTGGCACCGAAATCTGGTCGTATTTTAATAGATGGCCAAGATATATGGGCAATGTCCCCCACCGCACGCGCAGATGTTATCAAAACATTTGGAATATCATATCAAAGTGGCGCATTATTTTCGTCTATGACATTGGGTGAAAATGTGGCATTGCCAATGGAATTGGAAACAGATATGGATGCCAATGCGATAAAGCGCGCGACATCTGAAAAATTGCGAATTGTTGGCCTTGAAAAACATGCGAACCTTTATCCATCAGAGGTCAGTGGCGGTATGATAAAGCGCGCCGCATTGGCACGTGCGATGGCATTAAATCCGCGCATTTTATTCTTTGACGAACCATCGGCGGGGTTGGATCCAATTCGGTCATCGGAACTGGATGATTTAATCAAAAAAATCAATACAGAACACGGAACAACTATCGTTATGGTTACACATGAATTATCATCTATTATGAATTTGGCCACAAATGGCGTTTATATTTGTGATAAAACAATTGGCGCAATCGGCGCACCGCAAAAGATTTTAACAACCACCAAAACACCAGAAATCCTAGATTTCTTAACACGCGGCAAAGGGAGGAATAAAAAATGATTCAACCAAACAGGCGGACAATTGGAATATTTTTAATTACTGGGATATTGTTATTCATTGTGTCGTTATTGTTCTTTTTTGGACACAGATTTGAACGAAACTATATGACCCCAGTATTGTTTTTTGACGGTATGGGTAAAGGGCTGACAGGGAGGTCTGATGA
>JAEEQU010000053.1 GCA_016285415.1 Alphaproteobacteria bacterium
ATATATGACTGAAAATATTACATCTTTATATACGAAATGTGCAAACTTTGTTCAAAAGTACATTGTTGATCAAAAAGATCAAATTATAACAGATGCCAATGATGCAGTGAACACTGCCAAAGAAGAAGCCAAGGTCGCAAAAGACGAAACAAAATCAGTCAAGGAAGAAGCAAAATCTGTTGTCAAGGAAATAAAAGAATCTGCGAAACAAACAGGAAAAGAACTGAAAGCGACAGGTAACGAATTAAAAGAAACAGGAAAATCAATCAAAGAAAGTTTTAAATAAAATTTTCTTTTATCGTAAAAAATCGCCCGTCGTATGACGGGTTTTCTTGTTTACATAACTTGCAAAAAATGGTATAATAGCACAGAAAGGGATGTGAATTATTCGTAATTCACATCGGGAAAGTGTCTAAAATTCGGGGTTTTGAACTACGCAGGAGAGTAGATATGACAAGACGTTCTGTTGGAAATTTTTACAAAGATGCCATTGGTGCAGTATTATTACTTGCATGTGCATTTTTTGTGTGCTCAACATTGTTATCAATGCGGGCGGTATTGGCGGACCCAATTGCGCCGGCATTAACAAATGCAACTGGACAGCAGGCATCGGGACGCACATCTGGTCGGGCCAGTCCACGTGGCAATGCGGCAACGGCGGCGCGTCCAACGATGGATGCAACGTCTAATCCAAACGCATCACGCGGGGTCGCAACACGCAATGTCGCGTCACGTGCAAATAAAACAAGTGCAAACGCATCACGTGGTGTTGTTGCCAGAACATCACGTTCAACGGGAACGCGTAATGTTGTGGCGCGTAACACGGCGACACGTAATGTGCGTGCGCGGTCAGGTGCGGCGCGTGTTTCTTTGACAACCGATCCAATTCGCGGTGCCAAGGGTACAAACACAACAACATATACATATTTATCCAGCAAGTTGTACACTGGTAACTATTCAAATATCATAGATTCCACAACAGGTCTTATTTCTGCAGATGCATACAGCACATGCTTGGAATCATACTATACATGTATGGATGAAATTTGCACCGCGCGTAGCGAGGCACAACGTCGTTGCGCATGTGCGGGTCGTGTAAAGGCATTTGCCGAGGCAGAATCTAAACTTGAATCTGCAAATGAAGAACTTATCAAGGTTTCTGGGGAATTGGCGTTGTTGATTGCAAATAAAGGTAAAGATGTCAGTTCGGCATTTTCATTGACCGATGCAGAAAAAGTTATGAATTGTGCGTCATGGCGCGAAGCAAGCCGTGATAAAAAGGCGACCAAAGAACAATTTGGAACATGGTGTGAAGATCATGGAATATATGATTCTTCGTGCAGTGTAAGTCAGGCACCAAGTTATTGTACAAATAAAAGTGTTTACGGGTTTGATGTAAACGATTTGGATGGTGCGGGGTCTGATATATTGGCATCGTTGGCACAATGGGCGGACGATGTTAAGGCCAGCACGGATACAATTTTAACAGAAGATAATGATTCATTGATATCGGCATTTACCACAATGACCAACGCGGTTAGTGGAATTACCGGTGCAACAATATCTTTGGCTTCGGACGAAGTCCAAGATACATTGGCGGAAACATGGGGTTATGATTTGTTCCGCTATGCACACAATAATGTATGCGCGCGTGTGTTAGATTCTTGCTTTAACGGTATTTACGAAGGTTGCGGCACACCACCATCGGGTGGACGTTGTGCAAACGGTGCAACAACATCATGCCCATATAATTATAATAGCAAGGTTACAATCTCGTCCAAGGGCGATGTAACATTAAATGAACGCAGCACAAACAGTGCAAATGCCACGGCAACATGCTTTGGTTATTCGTCTTCATCTGGTGACCCATACGCATCATTGCGTGGTCCAGTTGCCGATGCACGTCGCAGTGTTATGCAAAAGTATTTGTTGGATGCAAATGCAGATTGCGACCTGTACGGTGAACAGTTAAAGGCGACGGCACAAAAGATTGCGTATCAAAAGGTTGCCGCACAACAGGCATTGCAACAGAAGCGTTTGGAATTCTATAACGAAGAAACATCACAAACATATTCTGATGCGGTTGCGGCAGGTACGAACTTTAACGAATGTGTTAGCGAACTGTGGGATTGCTATGAAAACCAGGCAGAAGCAAACCCAAGTTGGCCAGATGCACGTATCAAAACATATTGTGCCCAAATCGCAAATGTTCCGCATTGCTATCAAGACATGATTTGCAATCCATCGGTGGCACAGTTCAAGGCGATGATTGATGTGGCGGATAGTGATAATTGTACGTGGCATTCCAGTATCTATACGCAGAACACATGTCGTAACATTGTGACATTAAACGAAATATTGAACAAAGTTTCGGCACAGGAAGAAGGCAGTATCTTGGAAAATGGAAGTAAATATGATTCTGCAAAAATCCGTGAACATTGCTTAAGAGAAGCGCTGGGGTGCGGTACGGTTGCAAATCCGCAGTCATGTATCCGTGACTGGACCAAATCTAGTTCAACCGGTCATTAATGCGATGGTGATTTAGTGAAAAAAACCGAACCGTTTGGTTCGGTTTTTTATTAAATAATAATATTGTTAAAAACAATATCTGCATAAAATTTTATGCAAAACACTTGACTTTTGATATAAAAACGGTATTATTTGCATAAACTTTTAGACAAAAGTTGTAAAACAAACCATAAAAGGACAAGAATATGAGTGACTTTGCAATCTTTCAAACCGGTGGCAAACAATATCGTGTAAAGGCCGGTGACGTTATCAAGGTTGAAAAACTGGATGCAACGGGCGATGTCACATTTGACCAGGTTTTAATGCTTGGTGATCGCATTGGTACGCCAACAATTGATGGCGCATCGGTTGTGGCAACCGTTGTTGAACAAAAACGTGATGACAAAGTATTGGTGTTCAAGAAAAAACGCCGTCAAAACTATCGTCGTACACGTGGTCATCGCCAGTTTATTACTGTGTTGAAAATCAAAGAAATCAAGGGTTAATTTCTGGAATACCCAGAATAAATCTGAAATCAAAGGAGTTTAATCATGGCACATAAGAAAGGTGCGGGCAGCAGTTCAAACGGACGCGATTCTGCGGGACGCCGGTTAGGTGTTAAAAAATCTGGTGGTGCACGTGTTATCCCAGGTAACATCATTATCCGTCAACGCGGCACAACTGTCCATCCGGGCGAAAATGTTGGCATGGGTAAAGATCATACTTTATTTGCCAAAATTGCCGGTGTTGTGAAATTCAAACGCGGATTTCGTGATCGGAAAACTGTTTCGGTTGTTCCGGAAACAGACGCCAAATAATAAATGCCCTTCGGGGCATTTTTTTATTGTGATAAAAAATTAACTGCTAACCACCAACAACTTATACTTTTTTGTCTTTTTTCATACCCCCAATTGTGATATAATTAAATGTAAGTATGAAGGGGTTTATAACAGGATTTTTGGTTGCATTATATGCACTGCCTGCGGTTTGCGCGGGCGGTGCGTCGCGTGTTACAAGTTCCCAGGTACCAGAAAATTCTGGACGTGTTATTTCATCGGAATCCGGGCGTGTTGCGGCATCGCGCACATCCACAGCATCACGTACAAATTCGGATACAACCACAGAAAATAATCGCACCGCGGTATCACGCGTGGTTCGTGAAATTCTGCCGACTGCAACGGGCGCATCACGCAGTGTAACGGCAACACGTGTAACTAATCGTGCAACGCGGGGATCTGGGGCAACTGATACCGGACGCAGCACAACGCGTTCTACGCGCCGCGCATCGGAATCAGAAACAACAGGTGGAAATGCGCGGCGTTCGGGTGTTAGTGTGCGTCCAACAACGGCGGCGGTCGGTGGGCGCGCAATTATGGAATCAGGACAACAAACAGGTTCAAATATTGCCAACGATATTCGTAAATTACAACCACGTTTAGCAATCGGCATAAAGCAGGAAGAAGTAAAATTAGATCCTGCCGCAATTGCCGATGCCAAAGATCGCTTGGAACAGACGGCGGCCCTTAATAAATCATGCCAAGAGCAATACAATGACTGTATGGATCAATTTTGTGCGGTCATAGATACAAATCAAAAGCGTTGTTCGTGTTCGGCGAATTTGGCCAAATATTCCAAGGTTGAAAAGGCGGTCAAAGATGCCAATGCCGAATTGAACGAGGTTGCCCAAAATATTCGTTATGTTGGATTGTCGGCGGATGAAATATCGGCGATTATGTCCGAGACCGAAGCAGAAGAGACCATGAGCGGCCTTGCCGATACCAGTGAAAATCGTAGTTTGTTAAAAGATATTGAAAAGATGATTAAAGACCCAAAGGCAACGACATCTTATTCTTCAATTGGCACGGATTCATATGGCCTGATAGATATGAATTTTGATTTTTCAACGGATAGCAGTTCTGATTTGTTTAATTTAGATTTCTTGACCGGTGGCAATGGCAGTTTTTCAAACCTGCGTGGTTCGGAATTATACAATGCGGCAAAAAAACGTTGTAATTCTGTGATTACCCAGTGCAAAGAAGTTGGGGCAACACCACAACAAATTACAGGTAATTATGATTTGGCCATTGATAAAGATTGTGTCGCATACGAGGCCGGATTAAGCAAAATGAACGATGCATTGATTTCCAATGTGCGCAGCGCAAATCTGATGTTGCAAAAGGCGCGCTTGGCCGTATTACAGAATCATAATGAATACGATGCACGTGGTTGTGTTAGCGCGCTGGAAACATGTATGACAGATGATATGGTGTGCGGAGAAAATTATACCAAGTGTTTGGATCCAACCAAAATGTACATTGATGAAAACGGCAATGTCGTTTTGGGTAAAGATATAAATACAATCCAAGATTTTATGGTAAATTATAATAACGCCAGCATAAATGAAACATTTCTGCGTAATGCATATAACACAACGATTAACGCGGACTGTGCCAACAGCGAACAAAATAATGGTATATGTGTTGTGAAATATTTGTTAAACAAAATCGGAACAAAACAAAAGGCAACCGCCGAAGGTTTATGTCGGCCAGTATTGGATAAATGTCGCGCATATACGTATGATGATAATGATAATTACATACAATTTAATGATATTGTTATACACTATATCCAACGTGCAATGGTTAATATAAAAGCCGCACAGTACAAGATTATATCTGATTATGCGTCCACCTGCTTAACCGATATTGCAACATGCTATAATGATCAGGTTTCGCAATTAACAACTTGGTCGGCAACGGCATCGGTAAACAGTATTTATAATATCATGAACGGTGCGTGCCGCAATGTTGCATTGACCTGTGGATATGCGGTATTTGCAGATGACGCTAACAACAGTTGTGCAACCACAACGGCATGTATACGAAATATATCAGAAATATTCTATCAATCGTTGCTGTGTCCAGATAATTCTGTATATCAAAATACATCTCATGCAATATCGCCCAATAATACACATATAGGTTTCGCAAACAACAGATGTCGCTGTAAACAGGGATTTGTATCGTTTAATGGTTCATGTCTGCCGTTATGCGAGGGGAATCAACATTACCTTGCTAGTGGTGTGTGTGGGCCACTTACATGCGATGCACATAGATTCCCGATAAACGGTGAATGTAGAGCATGCCCATCATATTCATTAGAAGTTTATGATACGCCACCAGCTGGTGCACAACTTATATACGATAATCATTGTCAATGTATTGATAGTGGCGATCCAACCGATCCTTATTTGGCAAGCCCAGATGGTTTGTTTTGCCGTAAATGTCCAAGAAATGCCCATTATGATGGCAATTCATGTACGTGCGATACAGAAGGGGCAACATATAATCCAACAAATAATTGCTGTTCCGATACGGCGAATTGCAATTCTGGAACAGGGGAAATTATTAATGGTAGCATTGTTATAGATTCAGGAAACTATAATAACACCGGACAAGAACTTTAAAATAACCGCCATTTCGGCGGTTGTTTTATTGTTCACCAATTAATAGACGTGTGCGATAATATTCTGGGGCATATGTTGCCACGGTGTTACCATCATTATCGGCCTTGGTAATATCTATGCCGTATTCAACCAACGTGTCAATAATATCATAGTTTTCATTTAAGATTGCGGTAATCAAA
>JAEEQU010000054.1 GCA_016285415.1 Alphaproteobacteria bacterium
TCTGGGAACATTTGATACAATAATGATGCAACCGACAGACCCAACACACGATCGCCAACAAATTCTAACTTTTCATTATTGTGCACACTATCTATGCCACTTTGGGTCATTGCCAAATCAAATAAATTTTCGTTTTTAAATTTATACTTTAATTTCATTTTAATGTATTCCTTTGCCAAATCTGTCCCAACGCATCTTTGAATTCCAATTCCATACCGCCAACATTGGTGCCGCATAGTTGTGCGAATACCACACCGCCCATACACGCCCCAAAACATTATCCATTGGAACATATCCGACATCTGCACGACTATCGTTACTGTTGTCGCGGTTGTCACCCATAAAGAACAAATGCTTTTCTGGGACCATGTATTCTGCGGTATTATCCATTGGCCCAGAATCTGTAAATTCTATGATGCTATGTTCAACACCATTTGGCAGAACTTCCGTATATTCGGTGGCATCAAACACACCGCACATACCTTCGTTATGGCGACATAAATCATCGCTTTTATATTCAATTGTATAATTGAATTTAGCGGGTTCATTATCAACCCATATTTTATTACCCTTGACCATCATATTATCACGATAATACCCAACCGAACGCAGTGAACGTGGTAATGTCGCAACAACATACGGCCGCGGGTCTTTGCGTTCCACCATTTCGCCATTTATATACAGGCGCCCCTTTTTAACCTGAATTGTATCACCCGGCAATCCAACAAGCCGTTTAACATAATCCAAAGATTCATTAGCCGGATTACGAAATACGATAACATCACCAAGTTTTGGTGTTTTACCAAATACGCGCCCGTTCCATAATTTCCACGAACCAAATGGGAACGAATAGCGTGAATATCCATACGACCATTTTGTTATAAAAATATGATCACCAATATGCAATGACGGTATCATTGACCCAGATGGAATATTAAAAGGTTCAAGGAACAAACTGCGAAAAATAATCGCAATAAGTATTCCATAAAACAACGTATCAAACCATTCACGCACACGATTTTTGGGCTTCATAGGCATCAGATTTTCCTTTTTAAATAATTTTCATGCTTCGCATTTTATAACTTGAATTCAATTATGGCAAGTTTATAATGTAAAAATCATGATTTCTTTAAGTTCAATTATCTTTAACGGTATGGACGCGACCAAAATAGATGTCCAGGTTCAAATTTCGGCCGGTCTTGCCAAACCAGAATTTAATATCATCGGCCTTGCAGATCGCGCGGTCAAAGAATCTGCAGAACGTATTCGCAATGTTTTATCGGCATTGGGGTTGCAATTACCACCAAAGCATTTAACGGTGAACCTGTCACCCGCGGACGTTGAAAAAAGTGGCGCACATTTTGATTTGCCGATACTTTGCGGAATACTGTGCGCGTTCAATGTATTGCCTGAAAACGAATTGTCCAAATACATCATTATTGGCGAAGTCGGCCTTAATGGAACGATTGTAAAAACTAATGCGGTATTGGCGGCAAGTGTTTGGGCAAATAAAAATGGATACGGCATTATATGTCCCGGTCCCCAGGGAACCGAGGCACGATTTGCCGGTCATACAAATATACTTGCACCATTTCATGTATTGGAACTGATTAACCATTTCAATGGCAAATGTTTACTGCCAACACCCGATATGCCAGAACAAAAATCAACCACACAATATTCTGGTCCTGATATGTCCGAAGTTTATGGTCAGGCCGCCGCAAAGCGTGCATTGGAAATTGCCGCGGCGGGTGGACACGCAATGTTAATGGTTGGTCCCCCAGGGTCGGGGAAAACGATGCTGGCATCACGATTACCAACAATTATGCCAGAAATGACATCAGACGAGGTATTAGAAACATCTATTATTTATTCTATTGCGGGCGGTTTGGATAACAAGGCGTTAATGTCGCATCGTCCGTTCCGCAGCGTTCATCACACATCAAGCCCTGTGGCACTTGCCGGTGGGGGTTCTGATGCAAAGCCCGGTGAAATATCATTGGCCCACAATGGCGTATTGTTTTTGGATGAATTACCCGAATTTAATCGCGCAACACTAGAAATTCTGCGTCAACCAATGGAATCGGGCAAAATTATGATTTCACGTGCACGGCGCAATGCAACATATCCCGCGCGGTTTCAACTGATTGCGGCAATGAATCCATGTCCATGCGGTCATTTGGGCAATGCCGCCCTGTCCTGTTCACGTGCACCGCGTTGTGCCGAAGCATATCAGAATAAAATTTCTGGGCCATTATTGGACCGTATAGATTTACATGTTGATGTTGACGCGGTTAACCCATGGGAAATGAAAAAGAATACTGGTGAACCCACAGAATCAAGTGCAACTATCCGCGCCCGCGTTGTTGCCGCGCGCACACGCCAAATTGAACGTCAGGGCTATGTAAACGCATTATTGGATGGGTCTGATTTAGAAAAATACGCGCCACTGACCGATGAATTAACAAACTTTCTGAATACGGCGGCGGAAAAGATGGGGATGTCGGCACGCGGTTATAATCGTATTAAACGTATTGCACGCACAATTGCTGATTTGCGTGGTGCAGATAATATTGAAATGCAAGATTTGGCCGAAGCGATTTCATATCGTCCAATAAATCGTGGCAAATATGGAATTAAATCGGCGCGTTAGAATTCAAATCTGACACCAGCCATAATGTTGGCATAGATTACATTTTTCATTGTGAACCAATCCATGTGGCGTGTATCGTCCACATTTACCAATTGATACTTTACACGTGGTAAATATGAAATGCGTGCGCCAAAATCAAAGAAGAAATTCTTGCTTAATCCATACGACATACCAATCGCACCAACGGCCGCAACATTTATCGTATTGGTTTCCGATGTATAGAAATGAATTATACCACCATCCAATTCCCCAAATTCCCGTAAAATTGCAAAATCAGAAAGTTCTGCCGACGGGTCAAAGAAATTCATATTTGTTGTGGTATCTGCATACCCAAGACCAAGACCAATATACGGTATCATTGTCCGCAACGGTTTTTGCATTCCATCAAAGAAATCATAAAATGCCATTGCACTGATAATATCTGTGGTCATCGTAGATTTCACACTGCCAATATTAAAATTATCAATGGAATATCCACCACTTAAATTCAAATTGCCATGAAATAATGGGGTTTCATTGTAATCCACTTCATTGAAATGATCCCATCCCAATTCCAAACGCCACTGTGGGCGATCTGGTAAAACCCATCCGATACTTGCGCCACCCGAAAAAGCGACCCCAGACAATTTGCTCATACCCATACTATCCAAACTGGCACCGCCGGCATAAACCTGACCACTGGCACAGTCGCCTGTATCGGGTTCAAAAGCACCTGTAACAGGATCATAACAATAAGAAAAAACTATAACACCCGCATTATTTTCTGCTTTGCCCATCGCAAACGATGCACCCGCACGCAAAGATATCGAAACACGTTCGCCACGATCGTAATACGCCATGTCGTATGTGTGTTCACCAGAATACTGCCAATTTGCGTGCGCCACGCCGATGTTCAGCGCACTTGCACAAATAATAAAATGTAAAAACCTACTTCTCATGACATACATTATATCACAAATTTACAGAATAAAAAATATATTTATGCGAAAAATGCGGGGAAAAATCCCCGCATTTTTATTTTAATGTTTACCGCCGAACACTTTTTGGAATCGCGAACGAATTCCTTTGGCCAGTGTTCGTACGTTCTCTTTGACCCTGTCAGCAAGACCGTCGTATTCTTTTTCACTTAAATCACGCAAGATATATGAAATCATTCCGTCATCCCACGATAATTCATGGGACTCTGGGGTTGTGCCATATACACTATGATTATCATATGGTCCTGGTTGCATGTATACCAAACTAGATAATATTTTATAAACTCTGTTCATATCTACTTCGGGACCAACATCGCATCCGCCTATGGATCCGGTACGGCCACTGTCTTTATATGCTCTGGTAAGTTCTTCATCTTCCCAATTACGGATATCACCTATTTTTGCATCCAGCATACTTGCAATTTCCAACAAATTACTATTATGCACCATATTCCTTGGTCTATAGAACATACCATCCGCAGTTATTCTGGACGCCGGATACCAATGTCCTGGAATATCACGGGTGCCACCATCAAGCCCAGTTGCCAAATAAAATGGTATCTTTAATTCACCAACCTCAACAACCACAACCGCAGTATTTTTTGTTTGTGCAATCGGGTTATCGTTGCCGTTGATATCTACAAATTTAACTGGTGTGCCATGGAAAGACCCAACATCAGTTTGCATAATATCTTCTTGTTGTGCCAATCTATTTAGTGTTGCTGGAACAGAATATTTACGATCTTCGTAATATGCTATGCTTTTGCCATATGCTGCATCCAACATGTCTGTTCTTGCATTGTTTGTGAACATTGGTTCTGAAACCGGCTTTGGAACAGGGGTTTGTTCTGGTACAATTGTTTCCACGGGTTCCGGTGCTGGTTCTGGTACTGGCTCTGGGGCCGGTTCTTTAATTGTTCGGTTAATTGGGTTCTCGCTGTTTGGCTTTTTCAACAGTGCACCAACATCTATATTGCGCACAGCATTATCAGACAAATTCATATCTTTGCGAATATCAAATGGGTTTTCGGTTTCAATCTTTTCATGATCAAACGTGAACGGATGTTGATAGCGCGCCCAATTTATATCTTCTAATTCGTCTTTTGGTTTTGCCGGTGCCGGTGTTGATACTGGTTCAGCCACTTCTGGAATAACCTCTTCTACGATTTCTTCTTGGGGTTGCAGTGGTTCGGCCGTTTCTTTTTCTCTAAGTCCGGCGTTTGCCGCAACCGCAGAAATAATATCGCCCAAAATTTCTTCTTTTGTTTGTTGGCGAACTTGTTCTGTATTTTCTTCGGTTTGTACCGATTGTGGTTGAACCGTTTCTTCGTCCATTGGTTCCGGTAGATTCAACGGTGGCAATTCCGCAGGTGTTTCTTCTACCGGTTGCACATCTTCAATAAATGCTTCGTCTTGTGGACGAATAACTTCTATATTTTCATCTGTACCTAATGTATTTGGTACATCAACCACCAAATTATTTTCTGGTTCTTCATGAACCACGACATCGTCATTTTGTGGTTGCACGATTTCTGCTTTATCCGTATCTACAACATCATCCGGCCGATAATACAGGTCTTGTAAAATTTCGTCATCACTTACTGGCACAAAGTTTATTGTATCGGTATCCGGTGTATCAATTTGCACCTGTCTTTCTTCGTCTT
This sequence comes from Alphaproteobacteria bacterium, assembly GCA_016285415.1. GTDB lineage: Bacteria > Pseudomonadota > Alphaproteobacteria > Rs-D84 > Rs-D84 > Enterousia. The sequence goes on from JAEEQU010000054.1 coordinate 5,295, forward strand.
TTACAACTGGTTCTTGTGGTAATGCAGAATCATTAGGTTCAATTACTTCATCCACATTGGTATCTGGGGTATCAATTTGAACCCGTTTTTCTTCGTCTTGTATGACAGATTCTTGGGGTGATTCGGAATCATCGCGTCCGGTTACTCTATCTACAAAAGACCCAATGCGTGATTTTAATTTTTTGAATCTTTCACGTGGATTGTATGTTCCGAACATTGCCATTCCACTTTTATTGACCGAATTATAATCGTCTACGTCAACAGTTTTAGTTACTGTTTCTTGGGTGGTATATGTTTCACTGTGTTGTGTTGGCATTTCACCAAGGCTAGAATACACATCATTTGGACGCGACACATGGCCATCTACACCACCGATGTGTCCCATCGCATCAAGGTGATTCAAATCAAAATGTTGCACCATATCCATCCCTTCGGGGTGCGCCATAACTGCACTGCCTGGTTCAAATATATTGGCCATCAAATCAACGTCACTGGGTTGAACATTATGTGTTACACCCCATGCGTTCGTGTATGATAAATGACTTGGGTCTGAACCCGCCAATGCCATAACGCGCAACGCACGATATGGGTTTATATCTGTTCCGTGTTCGGC
>JAEEQU010000004.1 GCA_016285415.1 Alphaproteobacteria bacterium
CCCGCCCAAGATTTTGAAGCGCCAACAGCATACGTTCATCGGTAACCCCGATTGCATCTTGGAAAATATGACGATTCTGGCGAATTTTTACACGTGTATAATGTGGGTCATCGTTCATTTCATCCGAAAAATATTTGATATTATTGTCATCGCAATATTTTTTTAATTCCGCCCGAAATACATTTAACAGTGGTCGCAGAATTGTGATTCCATCATTTGACCCTATACTGCGCATCGCTGCAAGGCCATAGACACCACTGCCCCGAGCAAGATTCATCCAAAATGTTTCAATTTGGTCATCGGCCTGGTGTGCGGTAATGATATATTTAATGTTATTTTCATGGCAGAAATCTGTCATAAATTTATATCGCGCCAGACGCGCCGCATCTTCCAAACCATTTTCTGGTTTTTCCCCGCGCCAATAAAATACGTGGCACGGCACATTTAATTTCTTGCACAAATCTTGGACATACGCGGTTTCTGTATCAGCCGCGGCACGCAGACAATGGTTGACATGTAAACACACCACATCCATGCCCATTTCCACCAGCCAGTGCAACAGCGCCACCGAATCAACACCGCCACTGACCCCGACGGCCATTTTTTGTCCGACAAATTTTTGCATAAAATCGATAAAATTCTTATTCATGGTTTGAATATTTTATGATATAATTTCCAAAAATAAAGGAAAAAGATATGGGACACAAAATCAAAACCGTTGCGGTTTATTGCAGTCATACATTTGGTTTATACCCCGAATTTATGCAAGATGCCGAATTAATTGGTGAACTTATCGCGAAAAATGGTCTAAACATGGTATTTGGGGGTGGTAATGTTGGTTTAATGGGTACGGTTGCCAGTGCGGCACTTGAAAATGGGGCGCATGTAACTGGAATTTCAACCGAACATGTTGTCGCACTTCAAGAACCGGTCCACAAACAAATAGACGTTGAAATTGTTGGCGGGGTAAATGAACGGAAACAAAAAATGTATGAATTATCCGATGCATTTATCATATTACCTGGGGGCATTGGGACATTGAACGAGGTAACAGATATCTTAACCATGCAACAGATTGGTGAAACCAGCAAACCGATATTCTTTTTGAACACCTGTCGTTTTTGGGCATCGTTCCATGATTTGATTGTTGATATGTTAAACAATAAATTTATTGAGACATTGGACGATTATAAAGTTATTATTTGCGCCACCCCCGACGAAGTCATTGATGGTATTTTACATTACAAGGCCTAAGGGATTTCAATAACTTTATCGCGCGAAGTTTCGCCACGCACAATTTTTATCTGTGATTTTGGAATCTTAAAATATTCCGCCAGCATTTTTATAACCGCAGCATTTGCCGCACCGTCCACTGGTGCGGCGGTTATATGCACGCGATATGCTCCAGAATCATCTATATCTATTTTGTTTTGACGCGCACGCGGAATTACGCGCAAATTTATTTTTCGCATAACATTTCCTTCATCAAATTTATGCATGCGGGTGTTTTTTCACCGGCAATCAAATGCAAATGGAAATGAAACACACTTTGGTTAAACAATGGTGCGGACAGCCCTGCATTTGCAAACACATTAAATTCGCCATCTACGCCCAATGCTTCGGCGGTCTTGGAAAAGCAATCCCAAAAACCCGTCTGTTCTTTGGCCGATGCCCGACGGACAAAATCAAGAATATTTTCATATTCGCCACGTGGAATTACCAAAACATGTTTGTCACACATTGGATTCACATCATAGAAAGACATTGCGTATTCGTTTTCATAAACCTTTTTTGACGGAATTTCACCGCGAATAATTTTTGCAAAAACATTATTTGAATCGTACATAAAATCCCCCTTTTTGCTAAACAGTCGGGATTTTACAAAAAAACATATCATATATTCAATAAAATATTTTACCACAGATAGCGTTGCATTGACCCCACTTGAAATCGTTAATTTTAGTATTATATTTCTGTCAACGGCATAGTATTGTATATAAAAGGAGTTATTATGTTTAAACCATTAAATAACTATGTTTTAATCCAAAGAATTGAAGAAGAAAACAAAACCGCCGGTGGAATCATTATTCCCGATACGGCCAAGGAAAAGCCAAGCCGCGGCTGTGTAATTGCGGTTGGTGACGGTGCATTTGAAAACGGCGCACGCGTTCCGATGACGGTCAAGGCGGGCGATACGGTCCTGTTTGCAAAATGGGCGGCATCCGCGAACGAGGTTAAAATTGACGGAACGGAATACGTTCTTATCAAAGAATCTGATATTTTGGGTATTCTGCCTGAAAAACGGTACGCATATAAATAAAAGGGGTATAGATTATGGCAAAAGAAATCTTATTTGATACAGATAAACTTGCGGCGGGTGTTGATAAATTGGCAAACGCCGTAAAAATCACCATGGGACCCAAGGGTCGCACGGTTGTAATTGATAAATCTTATGGTGCACCGGTTGCAACCAAAGACGGTGTTACCGTGGCCAAGGCAGTGTCTTTAAAAGACCCAACCGAAAACATTGGCGCACGCATGATCCAAGAAGTCGCCAAAAAGGCGGGCGATGATGCCGGTGACGGCACAACAACTGCAACGGTGCTGGCACAGAAAATTGTTCGTGAAGGTCGCCGCGTTATTGCCGCAGGTATGAACCCAATGGACATTAAACGCGGAATTGATTTGGCAACAAACGCCGTTGTCGCAGACATTGAATCACATGCGCGTCCGGTTAAAAACAGTTCTGAAATTGCCCAGGTCGCAACTATTTCGGCGAACGGCGATGCGGATATTGGTAAAAAGATTGCCGACGCCATGGAAAAGGTTGGCAAAGAAGGTGTTATTACCGTTGAAGAAGCCAAGGGATTGGACACCGAAATTGACGTGGTTGAAGGCATGCAATTTGACCAAGGATTTATGTCCCCATATTTCGTCAGCAACAGTGAAAAAATGTTAGCGGAATTGGACAACGCACAAATCTTGGTTTCCGAAAAGAAAATTACGGGGCTTCAGGCATTATTACCAATTTTGGAACCAATCGCCCAACAGGGTCGTCAATTATTGATTATCGCCGAAGATGTTGAATCCGAAGCGTTGGCGACATTGGTTCTGAACCGTCTGCGTGGCGGTCTGAAAGTTTGTGCGGTCAAGGCCCCCGGTTTCGGCGATCGTCGCAAGGCAATGTTGCAAGATATCGCAATTGTGACCGGTGCAACGGTTATATCCGATGATATGGGTATGACATTTGATAATATCACACCGGCGGTTTTGGGTTCGGCAAAACGCGTTGTTGTTGATAAATCGTCTACGTTAATCGTTGGTGGCGCGGGCGACAAGGGCGCAATTGCAAACCGTGCCGATGAAATCCGTAAACAGATTAAAGAAAGCACCAGCGATTACGACCGCGAAAAATTGGCGGAACGCCTTGCTAAACTGGTTGGTGGTGTCGCGGTTATTAAGGTTGGCGGCATGACCGAAGTAGAGGTCAAAGAAAAGAAAGACCGCGTTGATGACGCATTGGCGGCAACACGCGCCGCGGTTGCGGACGGTATTGTTGCCGGTGGCGGTGTCGCATTGGTTCGCGCAACATCCGCACTGGATAAGGTTAAGGGTGAAAATACCGATCAAAATGTCGGAATTGACATTGTCCGCCGCGCAATCGTTGCACCGTGTGCACAAATTGCCGAAAACGCGGGCGTATCGGGCGAAATTGTCGTTGGCAAAGTTTCCGAATCAAAAGATTACAATTTCGGGTACAACGCACAAACCGACGAATATGTTGATATGATGCGGGCGGGAATTATTGACCCGGCCAAAGTGGTTAAAACCGCGATTATGGCGGCGGCATCCACCGCGGGCGTATTGTTAACAACCGGCGCAGTTATGTCGGAAATTCCCGAAGAAAAATCATCCGCCCCACAAATGCCCGCCGGCATGCCGGGAATGATGTAGGGCAAGTTGTAAGTGATTAGTTGTTAGTGAGAAGTAAAAACGGTTGCGATTGCAACCGTTTTACTAACCACTTACACTAACACTAACCACTATTCACTTGCCACGACATACGCAAAGTTTATATAATGTTCCTTATGAAATTGGAATCGCCCGGAATTTTAATTGCACTGCGACCATTTGACGAGAAAAATGCTATCGCACACATATTCACACGTGAACATGGTTTAATGTCAGGCATGATGCGTGGCGCAATTATTGCGAAAACAAATAAGGCACTGGTTGGACAAATTGGGTTGGCAACATGGAATGCGCGCCTTGATTCCGCGTTGGGTGTTTTTCATTGGGAAAGTGAAAGAAACCTTGCCGCACCAATTATGATAAATGCACAGAAACTTTCATTTATGAATTCTGCATTTGATTTGATTTGCACAATGTTGCCCGAACGCGAACCATATATAAATTTATATGACAAAACGGTTGAACTGTTATGCGCCCTGCCCCATGCCGAAAATCCAACCAACGAATATGTTAATTGGGAGATTTGCCTGCTGGGTGAATTGGGTTATGCGTTGGACCTGACGCATTGTTCGGGATGCGGCAAAACAACCGACCTGAATTACATATCGCCAAAAACCGCACGCGCCGTATGTGATTCTTGCGCGGCGCCATATTTATCCGTCCTGTATAAAATGCCGGTAACATTAGATACAACATTAAAATTTCTTGGAAAAATCTGTTCAGCCCAAGGCGGTGGCATACCAAATTCGCGAATTTTATTGAATAATAAAAAAATTTAACATTTTTGTTGCAAATTCAATTTTTTTTCTGCTAAGATAACACCGTTCAACAAGCAAAGGAGAAAATCATGTTTTGGACAATAGTCGTTCTGATTATCGGCATTGCACTGTTCTTGGTCGGTGGTTTCGCTGCCACGAATGGTAAGGCGCCAACATCCGTTGCATCAACCGTTATCAAATTGGTTGCTATCATTTTGATTGCGGCATGCACATCCCGTGTCGTTACAAAAACATATTTGACACGTACAAACCCGGCCATCTTGCAAGAAATGGTTACTGCGATGCAGGAACAGCAACAGGCCGAAAAAAACAAAGCAATTCGTTCATACGTTAAATCAAACATGGGCGAAATGATTGCGGACGCTCCAATCTGGGGTAAAGAAGACGCAAAAAAGACAATCTTTTTGTGGTCTGATTATTCATGCCCATATTGCCGCCGTGTCCACAGTGAATTGGCACGTGTAATGGCGGAACGTGACGACGTTCGCGTTGTGTTAAAGAACTTCTCTATCCATGGCGACTTATCTGATGCACCGGCAAAAGCGGTTATCGCTGCAAAGATTCAAGGCAATGACAAAGCCGCAGCATTGGATAAAAAGTTGATGGAAAAAGAATATTACAGCCAAGAAGATATGAAAGATCGTTCTAAATTGGGTGCCAAGGTTCAAAAGAACGTTATGGCTTTGGCGGCCGAAGTTGGTTTGGACACCGCACAATTGGAACGTGATATGAAAGGACCAGTTGTCGCACGTGAAATCAAAAACGTTCGTGATTTGGCACAACAGTTTGATATCAGTGGCACACCGTTCTTGATTATCGGCGACCAGGCATTCCCAGGTGCCCTTCCATATGCTCAGATTATGGAAGCGTTGGATAAATAATCAAAACAGAACTTTAAAAAATCCGCCAATATGGCGGGTTTTTTATTTCTGATACTTATTTGTCTGGTAATTTGTATTTGCCATAAATTTATTATATTTTACTTTTCCACTCAACATATCTAAAACCAATGCTTCTAATGTTGGACAACGAATAAAAACAGAATCTATGACTTTTGACATTTCGTCTTTGGCCCAAGATATCGCTTTGTTTTGGGCAAGTTTGTCTGTGATTGGCGTCGCATTTATTTTTGCATCTAAGACCAAACCAATATTATTTATCTTGGCACGTTCACCCTTGGTCATATTTCCGATTATCAAATCTGCGACATCATATAAAACATTTTCATCCACATTTGAAACATTAATATGCACATCATGCATATAACGTTTTATTATTGTTAATGCGAAACTTTTAGATTCGTGTCTTATGCCAACTAATTCCAATTCGGCAAACAAATATGCCAATATCGCAAACAAAATTCCGGCATACATTGGCGCATGGGCATTTCTATCACTTGCCAACTTCTGAATAAAATTCTTATCTTTTGGGTTATGTTGCAGTTCATTTTCCGGTGCCACCACACCAACCAACACCCCAAATCCAAAACCACACAACATAACAACTAATGCATGTTTTATACCATTACGCCGCATATCGTGCGCATATTGTTTGGTATAACTTTTTGTCATCTTTTTTAAATTTTTACGCATCATTATTTCCTTTGATTGCTAGCAAAATATTACCATAAAAAATTTATTTGTCAAAACTAATCGTCCGTTTTGCCCACAGGAACACCCTTATCAACCCATTATTATCTTGTTAATTTTTGTGGTAACTTTCCGACCGCCACGTTCATTGCAATGGTCGCAATTGGCAAAATCAGAATCTTTAAAATCGGTATCATGCCCAAGATTTATCAATCGCACATCTTGATTGTGTTTCAGAAATTTAAACAGTTCCGCGAACACTATTTTATCATCTGGTAAACAATCTGTATAATCTTTGCGATACGGTGGCAACACGACATAAACATTATGTCCTTTTTGCCGTGCCAATTCCACAATCTGTGCCAAATATTGAATTTGGTTGTTATTTCGGATTGTATTTTTTAAATGTCCTGTGGCGATCTTTTCTGTCTTATCGGAATGGCCAGAAATATAAAACGATTTACCACGGTAATTATTCGGCACATTTGTCGTCGCCATTAAATTTTCTATATTCTTAACAATCCGCCTATCTACTGGATACATCTCGCACGCATAATCTATACCATATAGAATTTTATATGGTACACAATGCAGACACTCTTTTGTTTTTTCCAATTGAAATCCGGAATGAAAAACGCTCCAAAACACAATCACATTTTTCAAGTTCTGACCTTTATGCTTTACCACATATTCATATAATTTATACATGCGGTATAAATCTTGGGATGAATTTGCCAAATTATAATCACGCGCCCTTGGAATAAACGCGTCACGTCCATGCGAAGACCCAACAACAAGATTTTCTAAATTTTTGCATCTTTGCAATCCGACAAATTTGTATATATCACTTTTAAAATCGGGAATACAATGTGTATTAAAGTAAGAAAAAATTCTTATGCCACAAAAGTATATGTTTCTGAAACCATTGGGCAAACGCGTTTTACTAAATATTTTCATATTGTTTCGCTTTTATACTCTATGTAATTATACTATGGCACCCCCATACCTGTCAATTTGCACGGTAAAACATATTGACTTTTTTGGCATTTTTTGATACAATATGGCACATAGATGGTGGCAAATTATGTCGCCGTTTTTTTATATTGTCCGAACAATTGTTCGGACTTTTTTTTATTTAATATTAAACAAAGAAAGGACAAATTATGGCAAACATACAAACATATACTGGTGATGGCGAAACCACCACCTTTTATTTTACATTTCCATTTTTTGGAACAAATGATATAAAAGTCAGTATCGGGGGCATACCCCAAACGTCAGATGACTTCGCAATTTATCCGACCGTGTCCCCTGCCCCAGCGGACACACCATACACCAGTGGTCGTATAGAATTTGCGGTTGCGCCATCAAATGGAACCACGATTAAAATATGGCGTGATATTGCATTGGAACGTCATATTGATTACCAACCTACACAACAACCACAATCACATCAACTAAACCAAGACGTAAATCAATGTATGGAAATACTAAAAGAACAAAGCGAAACCCTTGCCAATGTAATATCATTGGCAAATATTCCAACCGTTGCAGCTTTACTGTCGGAATTATCAGAAATTCGTGATCGACTTGACACATTTTTAACGGCTGATGATTTAACCGATATTAATACCGCAATAGAAGATATTCCGGGCAAAGCCAATAAAGATATGGACAACCTATCTGCAACCGGCATCAGCACAGTTAGCGGTTATAGCATGCCTGATTATGGGAACGCGGTTGAATTAGGCGCATCACCTTATACAGCACCATCAAATGGTTTTATTGCAATAAATAACTATGGGACAAACCCTGGATTGCAGGTCAGCGTCAACAACGTACAGATTTGCAATTCCACCGTTGCCAATTCTGGCAGTGCCGTTTCATGCTTTATTCCCGTATCCAGTGGCGACATCGTCACATACGGTGGCAGTGGCACAACATATTGGAAATATTTTATTCCGGCAAAAAATCAGTAAGCAACGAAAACCCCGAGCAACCTTTGGCCCGGGGCATTAATTTATAATTTTTTTGGTTCTTTATACAATATGCAATATTGAAAATGATTAAACAAAAATGGCAGTTTATTCGCAATCCAATAAACCAAGCGCCCCATTTTTGAATAATTATATTCTTCCAATTCATAATACCATATCAATTTTCCGGGTTTATTATGTGGATTCAATACATGCATAATTCCCAGATTCTGTTGTGCGGCCGCGTGTTTAATAATTTTGAAACCCGCATTTTCACATTCGCGTCTAAATTGCCGCGGCGTCATATGATATTCATAAAAGGCCCCATTCAAAAACCACGGATAGTATTTAAATTTAATACCTGATTTTTTCACTTTTTTAATTGCCCTTTTTGCACCACGGTCAAAATATCTTTTTACACGACGTGCAAAATTCAGGCACGGCACCGAAATCACGGCATACCCTCCATCGTTCAATGCGTTATACATTGCCTTTAATGGAATATCTGGTCCATCGATGAAATGTTCCATCAACCCAAAACTCATAATAAAATCGTTATGCAGCAACGCATCCGGCATATTCAAAATATCGCCATTCACAAAATTTATATCTGGAAATTCTTTATTAAGCACGGATATAATTTCCTTATTATATTCAATACCGCAAATATTTTTGAATCCCATTTTATCAAACATCAAAACAACACAGCCATTACCAGACCCCGCCTCTAATATTTTAGGGTCGCGTCCCAATTCTTTTTTCACCTTGTTGGCGACACGAACAGAATCTTGATATTCAACTGCTTTTTCTTTGGCCCGCATATAAATTGATATTTCTTCTGGATTCCATGTAAATTCGATACTTTTCGCCATCTTTTCCCCCTATTTAGTATTTGACAAGAACGGATTAAAATCGTTTTCTATAATCATCTCTGGTTTATTATTTTGAAAAAATACATCAATAAATTTCTTGTTTTTCACCAATTTATCATATGTTTTTATATCACGATATTTGACAATCCGCGCGGGATTTCCCGCGACTATCGCACATTTCGGTACGGATTTGGTCACGACACTACCCGCGGCCACGATTGCCCCCTCTTCTATTCTAACTCCGGGTAAAATTAAACTATGCATACCAATCCATACATTATCACCAATAAAAACCGGCCGCGCAATGGCACGATAGTCAAACGGCAACATATCCGTGCTTTGATAGTTATGGAAATTATTAATCACTGTCACATTATTCGCAAATATTACATTGTTTCCAATCACAATTCCTGGCGGATTTGCATATAAGCACGAAAAACCACCAATCCAACAATTATTACCCATTTTGATATAGCCTGGATTACTTATCACCGCGGTTTCGTGAATAAAATTTCCCGGAAAAATATCCACCTTTTTGGGATGCCCAGACTTTTTGCTCTTTGTGTGCTTACGAAAGATTTTTTTGATAATATTCATTACTTTATTTTTCTAATTTTATTTTTGATGTATTTGATTCCAGCTTGGCGGTACGGCGTACGGAAAGAATTTATAAACCAACGCCATACAATCGCGAACCTGCAACATTCACGCCATGGTTTTGCGCCACCGGCCAACTGCAGCACGACTGGATTACGGAACGCATCGCGCACCAAACCATCGTCATATATTCCACGATAACCATCCAAAAAATTATTATATTCGAATAAATATGGTTTAAAATTCAAACCTGGCCAAATAGAATATTTTGGGGGCAAGATAACATAGTCATCTTGGAATATAATATTTAAGATATCCATATCTGCCCATTTCAATCCATCTGGATGTGCGCGGTCTATTTCTACCGATTTTTCATATATCTTGCAATCTTGCCATTTCTGACAATCTATAAACATTAACCCAGCATAGAAAAATTTGTGGGTTTTGGAAATCCCAAGTTCTGGTATATGCACTTTTTCCTCGTCATGCAGTGGACTTGCCACCGCCGCCAAAATTTTATCTCTCAGCTCTGTTTCAAAAATCGGTGCCAAATCCCCCGTGACCAAAATATCACAATCGATAAATAATAATTTTTCTACCTTTATATTATGTTTCTTTGCAACCAATGGAATTTTTATTGGCGCTAACATTCGATAATAACATACTTTATTCGCCCAAATTTTTGGTTTTCTGAACTCTAACAATTCCTTGTTCTCATCGACCGGAACAAAGAACACCGGCATGCCAAATTTATCGGCGATACCTTTGACCTTGTTCTGATTTTCTTTGGATAAATTATTATGCATAATCCAAAAACAGTATTTTGCATGACTGTGCGTTAAAATAGAATGCATTGCCACCCCAAGCAAGGCCGCATAATTATCATCTAAACAAAAAACAATATGATTCATTTAATTATTCCCTGTCACAAGTGTAAAGTTTTCTTTCCATGCGTTCAATATAAAATCATCACTGACTTCATTCAATATCTTTTTTTGATGTGATAAAATATTTGCCACAAATTCGGCATCGCCGTTTAAAATCCGTGTCAATTTATCGTGCGCATCGGCAACAGTACGACAAAGCCCCGGTTGGTTGGCCCCACCAAAATCTTGCAATATACCACCACCCATAAATACAACCGGCATACCATAACAAATTGCCTCTAATGGATGATAGTGCAAATGTCGCGGTTCGGTCGAATGATAGAACATAACAGGTAATGTTTGCATATAGTTATCATATTCCGACCGTTCCAAAAATCCAATTATTGATTTATCATTTGGATATTTACGGTTTTGCACCCCAAATATCAAATGAGGCAAATCACCAAATTGCTGTTTAAATGAATCATAGATACCTTTATAATACGGATTTTCAATAGACGGACACACAAACATTATCTTGTCGCCACCACCAACCCATGTATTTTCATTTTTCCAAATTGACTGTGGCATCCCCAGTGGTAAAAACACGCTGCGTTTCTGAAAGAAGGGGGTTTCATTTGGAATAATTTGACGATATGCCACCCCAAGGTAAAAACGATTTTTTATCTTATACAATTGTCGCATCATTTCGTTATCGCGCACAATTTCCTGTGGTTTAAACAAATGACGGATTCCGTGAATTTTCCTGGTGCACGCGGTTGTCTGCTCGTAATTGATATTTGATTCATAGCCAAATGCTCGCAAAACGACCTTGCCATTAAAAGATTTTGCCACATTAAAAATCGCCGGGTAAACATTAACACAAAACGCGACATCAAAATATTTATTCACCATTGCGGCAATATTTGGTGACCATTTATCATGATAGAAATCAAACTGGTTTAATGCGTGCAACACATCCGCCGGCACCGTTAAACTTTTATCGAATTCATGTGAAATTGCACTGGAACGATTGTCGCCCAAAACCTTGGGCACAAAAACCTCGAACCCCAATTTCTGCAACAGCCTGCATTCTACATCCATCAATGTCGTATGATTGCAAATCCACAGAACCCGGTTATTTTTCATCAGCCTTCTCCATAAAGATTTCGGCATATTGACGCGCAACATCGGCCCAGGTATATTTGGCTATCGCCTTTTCCGATTTTTTTGCGTTTTTACGTGCATCTGTCAAATTATCCAAAACGTGCAGAATTGCGTTCGCGATGTCATGACTATTTCGCGGGTCAAAAAATTCTGCACACGTTCCCAGGTATTCAACCTGCTGTCTAAATGGTTCTATATCGGACATTATCATCGGAATTCCCATACTCCACGCATCCAGGGCGGAACCTGCACCGGCCTCGCACAGCGAGGTATTTATAACCGCGGTCGCCCCCTGTAATAAAACCGCAAAATCATCAGGTGGCAATTCGCCCATACCCCAAATATCCCAATCAGTTTCGCCTGGTTTTAAATGATCACAGTAAAATGGCGACCTACACACAACACGTTGATTTTTTGTGTTATTCCCGGTCAATATAAGTTTAACATCTGGATATTTCTGTTTAACTTCGTAAAACGCACCCAACAAAGGCGCTATATTCTTGTGATACATCCAATTGCTGGGCCACAATAAATATGGGAAATCAATTCCGATTTTTTTCAATTTTTGTTTTAATTCTGCGCCGGGTATTTTTTCAAATTCGTTAAAACGCGACAAATAAACAACACGGGGCATCTGCGCAGAATCCGGGAAAGTATTCTTGAATTCCGCGGCGACATAAGGACTCGATACAATAGGGGTGGCAATTTTACAGAATTTCAAATGCGCGTCATAATTGGTTCTGAAAAATGATTCGTTATATAAATTTCCACAATGGAAACCAAACCAATGAGTATAAATAAAATCATGCGGAATAAAAAATGTAGGTTTATCAACAGATTCAAATGGTTCTATGCCATACGGCCACGCATAAAACACTACATCATGCTTTTTTAATTTATCGGCAACATTTGCCCGCCGTATTCTGATTTTCAAAATTGTTTTTCTTATTGGATACCAGATTTTATTAACAAGTCCGCCACGTCTATGCAATTTAACATTAAAAGGGCAATGACATACATTTATTCCAGATTCCGCAAATTTTTCTTTGAACCCAAACAAATCAAGTGTGACATCGTGCGCATGGAACAAGGAAATTTCCCAATTTGGATAGCACCTTTTCAAATTGGACAACAACATAAAAACATAATTCCACCCACCGGCCGAAGCCCTGTGGCAGACAACCGCAACTTTCATTTAAAATCCCCTATTCTATGGACCGGACAGCCGCCATACACGCCTGCTTCTGTTATATCTTTGACCACCGATGAACCGCAACCAATAATTACATCATCACACACACGAATTTTATCACGGATTGTGACACCGGCACCAACAAAGACACGATTTCCAATCTGAACCCGACCGCAAATCGTTGCATTAACAGAAACATGACAGAAATCACCTATCTTAACCTCATGTTCTACAACGGCACCCGTATTTATAATGCATCCCTTTCCAATAATGGCACAGGGACCAATATGCGCGTGATGTGCAATGAACGCACCTGAACCAATTTTACAATCGTGCCCTAAATAGCTATCATGTGCCACCAGGCTTTCAAAATCACGTTCGGCAAACATATCATGGCGAGTTATATTATCCCCAACCGCGCAATAACAGGTTAATCCGGCCGTCGGAAAATCCCGCAACACAGGAAAACCAAAAATTTGTTCGCCATCGCGCGCCGCAGAATCTATGAAAACGATATCCGCATTTGGTTGATTACCAAGCAAGACATCCGCAACGCTGCGCGCATGCCCGCCACAACCAAATATTATTGTTTTATTTTTCATAGAATTCCTTTATCACCGCACAAATATTATGAACATCTTCTTTTGATAATGCCGGATAACTTGGAACGTTCATCCCACGCGTAGCAACATCTTCGGCGACCGGCAATTTATACCCCAACCCCGCATACATTGGCATAGTATGAATTGGCCAAAATGATGGACGTGTTTCTATACCCGCATCTTTCATAAACTTACGCAAATCATCACGACATTGCATACTGTCGCAAACCAAAGTCACCATCCAATAGGAATTTACAACATCACCGAATTCACGCAACATACGCAGCCCAGGGATATCTTTCAATTCTTCGTAATACCAATCTGCAATCTGACGTTTTTGCGCCAAGAATTTATCCGCTTGCTCTAATTGCGCCAGGCCAATTGCGGCGGCAATATTTGTCATACGATAATTAAATCCAACAATATCGTGCCAGTATTCACGATTCTTGGACAGCCCCTGCCCTTTTAAATGCAACAGTTTTTCATATAAATCTGGATTATTGGTAACGGCCATTCCACCTTCACCACATGTAATTGTTTTGTTACCAAAGAACGAAAATGTTGCGATATCACCGAACGTGCCAACATACCGTCCATGATATTTTGCACCGAACGCTTCGGCGGTATCTTCAATTACAAACAAATTATGCTTCTTGGCAATATCCATAATCGCATCCATATCGGCCGGATGCCCGTACAGATGAACAACCATTATCGCCTTGGTTCGCGATGTAATTTTCTTTTCTATATCCACTGGGTCAATTTGCAGTGTATCGGGCAAACTATCGGCAAAGACCGGGGTTGCGCCACAAACAACAATAGGATTTGCACTGGCGATATATGTGAAACTTGGCACTATTACTTCATCACCCGCACCAATACCCAACGCCATCAGTGCCAAATGAATTGGCACCGTTCCATTGCATGTACCTGTGGCATATTTTACCCCAAGATATTCGGCAAATTTTTGTTCGAATTCAGAAATAAACTTGCCCTTGGATGAAATCCATGTTGTATCCAAACATTCATTCACATACTTTTTTTCATTCCCCGTCAAACTTGGTTCATAAACATGATAATTCATTTTTTATTCTCCTTTCATTATTTTGTATTTTGCGAAACCGACCATACAACCATATCTTGCAACGTCCGATACAAATCATATTTTGGTTGCCACCCCAGTTCCCGTTTTAATTTTGTATTATCGCCGATAACCGACGGAACATCTGTCGCACGCAGACGCGCAGGATCCACGTAAATATTTGGTTTTACATTCAAATGCTTTGCAGCCATATCAATAACATCGTGTAATTTTACACCATGACCACTGCATACATTGTAAATGCTACGATTTTCTGCATTTTTTATTATACGCCAATACGCATCAACAACGTCACGCACATCGGTAAAGTCCCGAACAACATCTATATTTCCAACCATCATTTTGTTTTCGGTTTTCCCAGATGCAATTTTAACCAATTGATCAACAAAAGACGGCACCACAAAACGCGTACTTTGGCGTGGACCGATATGATTAAATGAACGCGTCATCACAATATCAAGTCCGAATCTATCAACATACAGTTTTGACATATATTCTTGACTAAGTCGCGCAACCGAATACGGACTTTTTGGATGCAACGTAAAAGATTCCTTCATCGGTTCGTTATATACACCATATTCTTCGGATGACCCCACAGATAATATACGCGCCGGCACATTATTATTTCGCACCGCATCCGCCAAATTTAGAAAAGCCGACATGTTATTTACAAAACAATTTGCTGGTTCATTCCAACTTTGCGCCACCGACGACATAGCCGCCAAGTGCAGAATATAATCTGGATGTGTTTTATTTACCAATTTGTTGATGGATTCTGCATCCATCAAATTCAGTGATTTGTATTCAATATCCATATCACAATTGGACGCGATATCAACACCACATATATTGGCATCTGGTTCATGTTTATTCAGATACTCTACAAAGTAACGACCAACGAAGCCCATGACACCGGTTATTAAATATTTACTCATCTTTACAAACCTTTAATCTGCATGTCTTACATTCTCCGCAAATCCGTTATCCTTTAATAGTTTTTCACGATCGGCCAATTTTAAATCCTCGGCGACCATTTCACTCACCAATGCGCGCAAATCATATTGTGGCTGCCATCCTAATTTTTCACGTGCCTTGGTTGAATTTCCAAGCAACAATTCCACTTCGGCAGGGCGGAAAAATTCAGGATTTACCGCAACAACTTTTTTACCTGTTGCTTTATCAATCGCATATTCATCAACACCAAGACCATGCCACTCTAAATCTATTCCCAATTCTTCAAATGTCATTTTTACGAAATCACGAATAGACGTTGTTACACCCGTTGCCAAAACATAGTCATCTGGGGCGCCCGCCTGCAACATACGCCACATACCTTCTACATAGTCCTTGGCATGCCCCCAATCGCGTTTCGCATCCATATTGCCAAGGTAAAGGCAATCTTGCAGACCATTTTTAATACGCGTTGCCGCAAGTGTAATTTTACGGGTTACAAAATTTTCTCCTCTGCGCGGGCTTTCATGATTAAACAATATGCCATTGCACCCAAATATGCCAAAGCTTTCACGATAATTGACGGTTATCCAATACCCATAAAGTTTTGCAACACCATACGGACTGCGCGGATAAAACGGAGTTTTTTCCGATTGCATGGGTTCTTGGATTAACCCAAACAATTCAGATGTAGATGCCTGATAAAAACGCGTCTTGCTTGCCAGACCATTTACCCGTATTGCCTCTAATAACCGCAGGGTACCAAGCGCATCCGATTCTGCAGTAAATTCTGGACAATCCCATGATATTTTAACATGACTTTGTGCACCAAGATTATAAATCTCGTCAGGTTTAATTTCACCAACCAACCGGACCAAATTCACCGAATCCGTCAAATCACCATAATGCAGATGCAAATTTTTATTGTCCAACAGATGATCTATACGCATCGTATTGTGCGATGCGGACCGACGAATCAAACCATGAACATCATAACCTTTGTCCAATAACAGCTCCGCCAGATAAGAACCATCTTGACCAGTAATACCCGTAATCAATGCAACTTTCATTTATCACCCTTTATTTGTTTTGTTATTATATCAGCCGTATTTTGCCATGTAAACTTTTTTGCACGCGCAAGTCCCTTTTTGCGCATCTCTTCGCGAAATTCTTGATTATTATAATAATTTTCGTATGCAGAAATATGTTGTTCATCATTATCCCAATCTATCATGACACCGGCATCCCCAACAACTTCGGGTAACGAAGAATTATTTGATGTTATAATCGGGCAACCGCACTGCATGGCCTCCAGCGGTGGCAAACCAAATCCTTCGTATTGTGAGGTATAAACAAACCATTCGGCCCCACTATACAGCGCCGCCAAATCTGCATCATCAATATAACCCGCACGAATAATTTTATCTTTGTATTTACCTAAATCGTCAATCTCGGATTCCAATTTCCCAATAAATTCATTCCAGTGTGCACCGCCAAGGACAAATACCATATCGTCTATTTTGTTCTTTTTAATAAATTCAATAAATGTCTTTACCGCCCGAATAAGATTCTTGCGCGGTTCCAATGTGCAAAGTGAAAAGACATATTTTTTATCCGCCGGAATATTGTATTTTTCGCGTGCCGCCTGAATTTTCTTGGCATCTGGTTCGTGATAGAAATTGCCATTCGCCGCAAGTGGAATAACCGTAATGTCATCTGGATTCATATCCAACAACCGCACAAAATCATTTTTACAAGATTGCGATATTGCAAAATATTTGCACGCAGGTTTTGTTTTTATATACTCGGTCAAATTATAAAACCAGTGCTTTTTCAGCCCAACCGATGGATAGTAATTTGGTAATAACAATGGTATTGCATCATATAAAATGATATATTTTTTATTGGCTTTTATTATGTCTGGAAAGACACGTATTGGTGAAAAAGCAACATCAAACTGTGGCATTTTAACATTTCTACCAAAGAATATAATTGGTTTACGCACAAATATATTTAATAATAGTTTTGATATATTACGTTTTTTTGCGCGTAATTCTTTATCCAACCTTATCATCTTGGACAAAAATAATGCATATTTGTTTGTGAAATAAATTTTTATATCATCCCCAAATTCCCGCTTTACAAAATCTACAAAGTCAAAATTATCTGCCCCACTGTACAAAGACACATCAAATTCACCAGAATCTATCAACCCACGCAATATATTGTATGTCGCAAAGTATATTCCCGACCGACCGCGTCCATTACCCAAATTTTCTGCAATAACCGATGCATCAAAAATTAGTGTTTGCTTTGCCATATATCAATTTCTATTTTTCAAATTCACTTCTGTTTGGGAATTTCTCTTCAAAGAATTCCCGATTATGTTGCTTGTTTATGTCTGCATTACACCAACTATCGTTTATGCACATAATCTTGGAATGGCATTTTGCCGCCGCCGATTCAAACGCATCTGTGCAATAAAACGCAGAATTCCTGACCGATTTATAGTGAATTAAATTATATAAAAAATCCAATATGATATTATGCCCAATATGCCGCGCATGCGTTCTGATAATCTTTGCACGTCCATGCACAACATCATACAAATTGAATATCAACCGATGAACACCCGTTTCGTCACGGAACCGTTGATAACGCGTTGCAGTTATATATTCTGACAAGATCGGGTTCGCGTAACTTTCCGCCATAGAAGATTTTACATATGGATCTATGCCGTGCGAAGATTTATAATCATAAATGCGTACACCAAATGCCTTTTCTATCGCGGCAGCTGCATTTATAAGCAATAATAAATATATACTGTTGTTATCACGTGCGATATGACCATTTTTGCGATATATTGCACGAAATTTTGCTTTTCCCTTTTTATCAAAAAAATAATCCGGCGACGTTGGCGCATTAAAAAACATATCGTCATTTGCCAATATAAAATGTTCCGATAAATTTGGAATATTGGCCAACGACGCCTCTATCGCACATGAATTAAACACAGGCGACGCATCGGCCGGCAAAATGGACTCTTGGGGGACAATTGTTATACGCGGATTTTTCGTATCCAACCACTTGGGAACCTGACCACAACCAGTTATGATATAAATATGATTCACCCATGGCGCATTTTTTTCCACCGAACGCAGTGAATATTTTAATTCATCATTATCACAATAAAGTTGATCTTGGCTATCGTCAACGTATTTACTATCATCTTTGCCGGCTGCACGCAGATATTTTGCCTTAAGTTTACGAAACTCGGGATCATTGCCATCAACCCATAAATAAACTAAATCTATTGGGAACGGGCACTTTATATATCTAAAATCCGTTTTACTTTTCATTACTGATATTTCTATCACAGAATAAGATAAAAGTCAAATAATCTGGGCATTTTTATATCAAAAAATACCCCGATAAAATCGGGGTAAAATGAACATTTAAATAATGTACTCTAATCTTATTCCGAAACTTCCGTAGCATCTGTCGCCTCTTCTGCAACTTCGGCAACTGGTGCTTCTTCCTTGGTTTCTTCTTTTGCTTCTTCTGTTTCTTCAACTTTCTTGGTTCCAAATGTCAAAACTTTACCTGCAACCAATGCTTCAATTTCGTCATTGGTACGTGCAACGTAAATTTTGATTGGAACAATTACATCTGGGTGTAACGCGATTTTTGTATCAAACGCACCAATAGATTTGATTGGCGCCCCCAACATAACTTGGGCCGAAGAAATTTCAACACCAGCAATTTCTTTTAATGTACGTGCGATATCGCGGCTGGACACAGAGCCATACAATTGACCTGTATCACCGGCCTGACGAATCATATACATCTTGGCGTTCTTGACCGCATCAACTTTGGATTCTGCGGTCTTTTTCGCGGCTTCATGGCGTGCCTGCAGTCCTGCTTTCTCTGCTTCAACCAATGCAACCTTTTCACGCGACCAGCGCAACGCCTTGTTATTTGGCAACAAGAAATTACGCGCATAACCTGTTTTAACTTCTACGGTATCACCAATATTGCCCAAACGAGTAATTTTTTCTGTTAAAATAACTTTCATTTTATCTGTCCTTATTGTTGTAAGTTAGGGTAAAACCCAAATATTTAATTAACCGATGTTATTACGAACGAACGGCAACAGTCCCAAATGACGTGCGCGTTTAATTGCACGCGTCAACAAACGTTGATCTTTCTGGGAAACACCGCTGATACGGCTTGGCACAATTTTACCACGTTCGGTAATATAGTGCCCCAACATTTTAACATCTTTATAGTCAATAACTTTGCCCTTTAATGGGTTTGATTTTTTACGATAGATTGCTGCACGAACTGCCATTATTCTGCCTCCTCGGTATTCTTTTTCATCATGATGGATGGACCATCTGCCAATTTTTCAACACGCACGTTCAGGAAACGAATAACATCTTCGTCAATACGGCAACGACGTTCTAATTCTGCAATTGCGGTCCCCGGCATTTCTACGTTCATCATAACATAGTGTGCCTTGCGATTTTTACGAATAACATAGGCCAAATTTTTCAACCCCCAAAATTCGGTAGATTTTACATCACCGCCCAGTTCTTTGATAACACTTGCATATTTGTCCGCTTTTTCTTTAACCTGCGGTTCGGTCAAATCCTGGCGAAACACCAGAACACTTTCATAGTAAGCCATTTTATTTCCTTTGGTTTATATCAGCCGTGACCACCATTAGCCACAGCAGGAACAGAGGCAATTATTACAACTTTTTATAAAAAATCAAGTATTTTGTTATACATTTGCATTATTAGGAAAAAAATGATATAATATCCGTGAGATAGGTCCTAACTTAACCCGAAAAACAGAGGGAGAGACAAAATGCCTGACAGCAAAAGCTCCTTTTCTGGCATGGTCCAGGAAGGAACAGATGAGCATGCCAGACAACGTCGCACTAGTGAGCAGTATGCAGATGATTTATATCAACGCGCATCGGTGATACGTGCATCTGGCCAAAATCCAACAACAATCCGAACACGGCGATTGGATAAAATGCGCAAACTTGATAAAGCGATTGCATCACTAACTAATTGGGTTGAATCAGTTTGCGTCAGTGCTATTATCGCGATAACCCTGTGTTGCATCATAGAAGGCAAACCTGTATTGTTCTGTATTCACAGGGCAATATGCTTTGCAATACCCATCGTTTTGTTTTTATCGGTATACCTGTGGCATCGGGCACGCCAAAAACGTTATGATGCGGCTGCTGGCTATGCGATAGATATTATGATGGATTTGCGCGACTATCACGGTTTTAGAAATTTTGATGATGACAAATTACATGATGTATTGGAATTGGTTCCAGATATCGTGCGGGATATAGCCGCATCTAATGCCGGATCAATATATTTCAATATGGTTATGAAAGACGAAATTAAAACAAGAAACAACGAAAATCTGCAGAATTTGGCTGTCACGATTTTGCAAGGCGATCTGCAAAGACGCCCAGAACATATGGATAAAATCTTAGAAAAATACGATAATGACCCAATTTCGAAAGAAATAACGCGCAAATAACAATATCAAAACCATAAGTAAAATCCCGAACATTTGTTCGGGATTTGAATTTACATGTTTTTTATGTCTTTCATAAATAATCTCTATTGACACGCGTTCGCAAAATTTACTAACATATAATTGTAATGGGGGAATATATATGAGCAGTTTTCACGGAAACCTTAACAGAATGGCGCTTTTCACGGCGATAGTTCTGTGTGTAATTGTTTTCTTTTATCGCACATTTTTTGAAATTGCGGCGGCGAACATATACCTTAATGGTGTGATTATTGGAACGACACTGTTTGGAATGGTGCTTTGTTTCATTAAAATCTTTTCGCTGTTGCCTGAACATCGGTGGCTAGACGCATATATGCATGGACGCCATCGGGCCAAGGCGGCACCGGGCCTGTTGCGTTCGGTTGCGGTTATGTTGCGTTCACGTCCGAATCAGTTAACCGAAGGTGGTCTGCATACGATTCTTGATATGGTATTGGTACGATTTGAAGAAGACCGTGATTCCGTCCGTTATGTAACAAACACTTTGATATTCTTGGGATTGCTTGGGACATTTTGGGGGTTGATTTTGACAGTTGGTGGTTTTGCCGAACTGATTGGAAATCTGAATTTTAACGACGAAACTGTTTTGCAATCTATGCAAACCGGGCTGTCGCAACCACTTGGTGGTATGGCGACTGCGTTCACTAGTTCCCTGCTCGGCCTTGGAGGCAGTTTGATTGTCGGATTCCTTGCACTTCAGGTTAATATGGCCCAGGGCGCCGTATATCAAGAATTGGAAGAATTTCTGGTGAAACGCACAAATGTTGCACATCCAGAATTGGGTATGTTGCCCAAGGTAGAAGCAGGTATGGATAAAATTGTAAATTCATTAAGGCGCATTGACGAAACCATGCAATACATTGCGTCGGATGATTTTGAATAATAATTTTAATTAGGAACGAGAGAGGAACCAAATGTTTAACTTTAGATTTCGTGACAAAACAAATACATGGCACGCGTTCGTGGATTTGTTTTCAAATCTTGTTATCATATTGATATTTTTGCTGATTGTGTTTGTGTTTTTGTGGACCACGACCAGTGTGTTCAACAAATCAACTGGTGTTAAAACTATTGCAGAATTAAAGCAAACAAACGCCGAACAAAGCCAACGTATTCGCCAAATGGAAAACGACGAAGCCGAAGCTACCCGTTTATTACTTCAGGCACGTGCGCGTTTGGAATCAGCGGAAACCGACCTGAATGACAAAGATTTGTCTATTATTGATTTGATTACGGCATATGAACAACAGGTTACCGCGTTGCAAGAAAAAGATGCCGCCACAAATCAACAGATTGAAGATTTGCGTGTTCAATTGAATCAGGCCCTTGTCGCGAAACAGCAAATCAACGAATTGGAACAGGAACGTCGTGACCTGCAGGCACAGATGCAGGCGCAGATGGCGGAAAAATCAGCGGAACACTTGGCGGAATTAAAGAAATTAAATGCTGCACTTGCCGCCGCCGAAGAATCCGCCCATGAACAAGAGGTTAAATATATTGAAATGTCAACGCGCCTTAACAAAGCGTTGGCGGACAAGGTTGCGGAATTAAAGGCGATGGAAGAATACCAATCGGAATTTTATCGTGCAATTAAAACCGCACTTGGCGATACCACATCGGTTATGGCAGATGGCGACCGTTTCATTGTCCCCAGTGATATATTGTTCCAAACCGGTTCATATAAACTGTCGGCCGAAGGTAAGAATCAGGTTCGCCTTATTTCCAATGTAATTAAAGGGCTAGAAGCCAAGATTCCAACAGATATAGATTGGATTATCCGTATTGACGGCCACACCGATAAACAACCGGTTGTTCCAGGTAATCGTGCCTATGCGGACAACATGCAATTATCTATATTGCGTGCTCGCGCGGTCATGAACGAATTGGTGCGTGATGGTGTATCCCCGCGCCGTCTGGTCCCCAGTGGTTTCGGCGATTTGCACCCAATGGAATTGGGCACCGACCAGGTCAGCATGCAAAAGAACCGCCGCATTGAATTAAAACTGACAAATAAATAGTGGTTAGTTGTTAGTGGCTAGTGGTTAGTATTTATTATCCCGGGCACGCCCGGGATTTCTTTATATAAAAAATTTATTTTGATTTTGTATTGTTTTTTCCCGTCGTCTTTTTTGCGATTATACTTAATATCAAACATACGACAAACGTTATAACAACTATTTGCAAGGCTGTTATATCTTGATATATAGCATTTATAATGCTGGCCCCAAGTGCCAATGGCATCAATAAAAATTTAATTTTCTTCTCCATTGCAATTTGAAGCGGTATTGCAAAAAGCATCAATATAACAAATACCCTGCCCCCAAAACCCGCAAATTCACCATCTTTGGTGATAGCAGAAACAAGCATCACAAAAATAAACCACCAAATAGGTAAAGCTAACCCAGAACGAAACAATAACTCAACGAAAAATTTTTTCATTTTTTTGCCTTTTTATCTATATATGCGAATTTCCATTGTTTATAACTTAATGGCGGTTTGCCACGTTTATCACAATCTATCAAGTATTTTCTATATTGTTTTTGTGTATTTTCATGTCTTTTGCGTGCGGGTTCTACATAATTTTTGTTTATATGTTCAACCCCTGCACGAGCCAGTCCGAACAGAACATAAAATAAAAATACAAGCATGCATACTATTGCAAAACCTGCTCTACGCCAAATTCGACCTTCGGCTATATCCCGATTTGACGCCTGTTCTGGTAATAAATAATACCCAGTATAATTTGCATTATTCGCACTAGATAACCCTTTCGCAATAGCCCCCTCTATTTTATTTGGTTTTATTGTATCAGTTTTGGGATTCCAAACTGGATATGGTTCAACAGGTAGTTGCACAGTTTCGCCATGGTAAACATCTTTCACCAATTCCGTACTCTGCACTGTACCCCCGCAAAAAATTAAACTGATAACAAGTAACAATGGCATGATGAAACATTTTTTCATTTTTTCTCTCTCTACTTTAAAACACAAAATTTATCCTAATATGAATTGTATCATATTTTATTTTACATAACAAACGCAAAACCTTTAAATAACAAAACCGACACAGGTGTCGGTTCAAAAATTTGGCACGCCCGGCAGGACTCGAACCTGCAATCCACAGATTAGAAATCTGTTGCATTATCCATTGTGCTACGGGCGCACGTATGATTATTATAACCCATTTTTCCAAAAAAACAAGGGCGCAGTTTTGCGCCCTGTAAATTTTCACTAATCACTAACCACTTACACTACCCACTAAACACTATTTTTTAACATGCACATCCATTTGCGGAAATGGAAAGTGTATTTTCTTTTTCGGTAATTTATTGTAAATTTCTTCCAACATATCGCCACGACTTGGCAAATAATTTTCCGCCGATGTCCAATAACGCACGCCAAGTACAACCGCACTATCCGCCAAATCAGACACAAACACAATTGGTGCCGGATCTTTTAATATCCTTTTGTCCGATTTCAGTATGGCCAATATCTCTTTACGCGCCGCGTCAACATTATCGCCATACGAAATCGCAACCGTAAAATCCATACGCCGCGTGTTATTTACCGACAGATTTGTAATCTGACTGTTGGATAACGCGCCGTTTGGCAATAATATGACCTGATTATCAAATGTATGAATTTCTGTTGAGAAAATCATAATTTTTTTAACTGTTCCCATTTTACCATCAGCAGTTACAATAACATCGCCAACATTAAATGGTTTTAAGAACATAATAATTATTCCGCCGGCAAAATTCTGCATTGTTCCCGACAGTGCCATACCAACCGCCAACGATGCCGCGCCCAAAACCGCAACGATAGATGTCATTTGAACACCAACCGTCGCCAACGATATTATCACAACAAATATCCGCAATAGTATGTTTACAAACGACCCCAAAAACGATACTAACGATGCATCGGCATTACGACGCGACAGCATACGCTTAAATGAACGGGCAATGCGTTTTGCAACCCACATACCTCCGACCAAAACAACTATCGCCGCCACCAGTTTCAATCCAAAATCAACCGCCAATCCGGTCAATGATGAAACCATATTCTTTAATGTTTCGGCACTGGCCTGAATTTTTTCTGGAACGGCCTGCACTGCCTCTACGGCATTACCGATGGCACCATCTACAACTTCTGCTTCCATTGGATTTTCCTTTTTTTACATTTCTATATCTTCACACTTTTCGTTTGGTTCTGATTCCGAACAATTAACCTCACTCTTCTGGCCTATGCCCAAGAATCCACGTTTATACGTAGATGTACAATTCTTTGTAACTGTTGATGTGCAGAAATGGCATATACGCGTATCACGATTAAATGTTGCCCACATTTCACGTGTTCCACCCGGAACATCATACGATGATTTTCCACCAACACCAGACAGCGCATCAACCCCCAAAGACACACCACCTGACATAATAGCGCCTGCGACCTGGGCCACGCCGTTCGCCTGTTTTGCATTTGAATTACTTACATGCGTAGCCCCCGTTGTTGAAGAAACACCATGTCCACCCTGGGCCAACAATTTATTATTCAACCCCGTTCCAACTTCATAACTAATCGCATACGGTGGTGCAAGAGATATTTGTTCGTCCTTAACATCACTTGCCTGACCTCCACCCGTAAACGGCATCATCTGACACAAATACTGTGCGATATCCGCCGACGCATCCTTGGTTGCCTTGGATAAAAGTTCATTATATTTATTTTGATAATTCAATTTGGCTTTATCCAATGCCGCCCCAGCAATCTTTTGTTTTATTTCATCCAACAGGTGTGGGAATCTTGCATTTGTTACCCGCGCGTTTTTCTCACCAACAATTTGCGCCAAATTGCGTCCCGTTACACAGTATTGAATCTTGGTATCCGAAGATATCAAATCTATAACTTTGTTAATTTTATTTTCAACACTCTTTAATTCGCTTTCAATACTTTCTATTATGGCATCTTGGTTCGGAACATTTAATTTTTCCGCATTGGCGCGCACATTTTTCATATAATCTGTGATATCTATCTTGCCCACATCTTTACCAGATGACGCTATTGGCAATAAATCAAGAGATATCATCCCCGTAATACGATAAACATTTTTATCTTTCTGCATACGCAAGCTGCCGGCACCAATTGAATCATCGGCAGCGAATCTGTTACAATCACTGGTTGACCCGCAAATTTCGTTCATTTTCGCATTAAGAATATTTTGGCAATTATCCAATGCTTTGTTATCTATATTCAGATATAACCCAGATAATATAGAATCCAAATCAGACATTTTGAAATTCTTGCGATTTGCTTTACACACAACCAATTTATCCAGTGGACACATTTCATGAATAAATTCGTAATCCATACCAATACAATTCATAAAATCTTTGCCACAACGACTATCATCTGTAAAGCAATCTTTAACTTCCTGGGTACATGCATCAACACGCATTCCTGCAAGTTTATCTGTCACATATCCCCAAATCAGCGGTTCCATACGTTCACATGGATCAATTTGAATTTTGCAGAACGAACGTGCCATATCTGGTCGTGATAAACACGAATCCATTGTTGCAACGCCCTTGCCTGCGATATCATCTTTACATGCCGTATGAATACAATTTGCGATTTCGGTTAAACATGATTGACGGAAATTAGATTCCGCGGTTTGTTCTGCAATATTCAATGTTGGTGCCACTTCGCG
>JAEEQU010000055.1 GCA_016285415.1 Alphaproteobacteria bacterium
TTTGCATCATTTTGATTTGCCGTCATCGGTTTCAAATTTTGCGCCTGATTTTGTGCCGGCCATGACCGCAGAGACCCCACATGAAATTGCCGGAACACTTGGCGAAATGGCGGCGGGTCGTGGTGATGAATTGCCGGTGTCGCGGTTCAAGGTTGATGGTGAATTCGGGGCAGGGCAATATCCAGTTGGAACATCAAAATATGAAAAACGCGCGATTTCAACACGCGTGGCAAAGTGCGATTTAGAAAAATGTATCCAATGCGGAAAGTGTTCTATGCTGTGTCCACATGCGGCGATTCGTATCAAGGCATTGACCGCGGACCAGGTTGCCGATGCCAAGAAACGTGGTGTAATTGTCGTTCCAATGAAAACACCAGAACTGGGCGCGGATATGTATTTCACAATATCTGTATCGCCGGCGGATTGTACGGGTTGCGGACTGTGTGTAAAGAATTGTCCGGTTGGTGCGTTGTCTATGGTTAATGCAAATTCTGATGATCAGGCGGTGTTTGATGAAACGGTTAAATTGCCAGACCAACCGCGTGAAAAATTGAATCTGAATTTGCCAAAGCATATTGAATTGTTGCCGCATTATTTTGAATTCCCAGGTGCATGTGCGGGGTGCGGTGAAACGCCGTATATCAAAATGATGGCGCACCTGTTTGGCGATCATATGGTTGTGGCAAATGCAACGGGTTGTTCGTCTATTTACGGTGCGAATTTGCCGACAACCCCGTGGACTGTTGACGCAAATGGTCGTGGGCCGGCGTGGTCAAATTCGCTGTTTGAAGATAATGCGGAATATGGTTTGGGTATGCGTATTGCATTAAATCAACGGCGCGAAATGCTGAAAGGGTTGTTGTTTGAATTGGGCATCAAAGACGTAGAAGAAAAATTCGCCGAAACAGATATAGATGTCCAACGCAAAATCAAAGACGATTTGGCGAAAAAATTAAAGAAGATTGATTCGCCGTCTGCACGTTTGGCGGAAAGTATGTTGGGCGATATTGTACAAAAGACCGTATGGATTGTTGGTGGCGATGGATGGGCATACGATATTGGTTACGGTGGTTTGGACCATGTGCTGCACAGTGGTGAAAATGTGAATATATTGGTGTTGGATACCGAAGGGTATTCAAACACTGGTGGTCAACAGTCCAAAGCAACACCGTTTGGTGCCAGTATGAAATTCGCAATTGGTGGTAAAAATCATGCCAAGAAAGATTTAGGTATGATTGCGATGATGTCGGGTGCATATGTGGCGCAAATTGCCATCGGTGCGAATCCGGCACAGGCGATTAAGGCATTTCGCGAAGCGGCATCGTTTAACGGACCGTCCATCATATTGGCGTATGCACCATGTATCGCGCATGGGTTTGCATTGCAAAATGGTCCCGAACATCAGACCCAAATGGTGAATACGGGTGCGTGGCCATTATATCGGTTTGACCCGCGTTTGATTGTAGAAGGGCACAACCCGATGATGATGGATTCAAATGTTGATGCGCTTAGTCCGCTGGAAGAATTCCTTAAGACCGAGACGCGTTTTGCGGCGGCGCGTGCATCAAATCCGAACTTTGAACGGTTGGTTGAATATGCCAAGGAAAATAATCGCTATAAAACGCAATTAAAGAAATATATTGCGCACTTTGCGATGATGCAGGCAACCAAAGACAATGGCGAGGGATAAATATGAAAAAAATAATTTTAATTTTATGTTGTATCTTTGTTGGGGCGTGCACTTTCCAGACCAAGCACCGCGGATATGTTTTTCCACAAGATTTGGAACCAAAAATTGCATCGGTTAAAACAACAACCCAATTGCAAGATTTAATTGGTTCACCCCAGGCGAAAACTGTTCATGGGGACGAGGTTTGGATTTATTATGGCGCGGATGAAAACTATCATGGGCCATTCCCATTAACATACGATAATAAAACCGTATTGTTGGCGTGGGTTAGGGGAACGCAGATTACAAAAACTCAAGTTTTGCACGACCAAGATTTGCCAGATGTGGAAATAGATTCCGATGAAACGGCAATCCCAGCCGCCATAGAATTAAACGCGATAGAAGAACTGTTTAACAATGTCGGACGGTTCAGCCCGGCGGGTCTTGGACAATAAAAACATTGAAATAATTGACGCAGGTGGGTTTTAGGTATTTTTGCGTCAATTATTTTTTGTCCGTTTTATTTGTCTTTTGAATATTTTTGTGTTATAATTCAGGCGTAAAGAGAGAATGGCAAAGAAAGAGAAATGCGATGCCAAGTAAAAAATTAGATTTTAAAACCGGTCAATATGTTGTCTATCCAACCCAAGGTGTTGGAAAATTGGTGCGAACCGAAGAGCAGGTTATCGGCGACCAAAAAATTAAGATGTTGGTTATAGATTTTGAAAAAAGTCGTATGACACTGCGTGTACCATTGGAACGTGCAGAAATATCGGGCTTGCGCCCATTAACAACCGCCAAAAAAATGGATGAAGCAATTGCATCTGCCAAGGGTAAAGCGGGTGCAAAGCGTATGATTTGGGCGCGTCGTGCGGCACAATACGAAGAAAATATAAATTCGGGTGACCCCATGAAATTGGCCGAGGTTGTACGCGATCTGCAACGCCGCAGTCCGACAGATACGGTGCCGTTTTCGGCGCGTCGGTTGTATATGCGCGCGCTGGAACGCATGGCCCAGGAATTTGCCGTCTTGCACAAGATGGAGGTTGAAGACGCATCCGATAAAATAGAAGATATTTTGGGTATTCCAAAAGAAATTGACCTGAACGCTGTGGACGAAGACGAAGAAGAGGAAGAAGAGGATTATTCGGATAACAGTGATTAGTGGTTAGTGTAAGTGTAAGTTGTAAGTAAAACGGTTGCATATTTGCAACCGTTTTTTATTTGTTTCTGCCAATAAATCCAATAAATGCCGCCCATGCTTCTTTACGTTTTTTGCATGTTTCATTGTGCTTTGATTCGGCATCGCTAATCGCTGACGGCAAATCAAAATGTTGATGGTTGTATCCATTAAATGGGCAGGCATTTTTTGTACATTTGGATTCGCTGGTATATAACGGACAATTAAATTCTTTGACGTCGTCTGGTGTTCCCTTGTTGACAATTCCGTCTTCAAATATATTATCTTCCAGAGCATTTCTGTATATTGTCAACTTGCATGGAAGTGTGATACCCCAATCCGAAGTGTTTGGTTCAATAAAAGGTGTTGGTTTCGCGACAAAGAAACCAGCGGTTGGTTGAATCTTTTCTTTAAAGATATGGTCATTTGCCGTGGCCAGTTTTGTGCGCAAATTACGAATCTCGTCTAATTCTTGCCTAGATTGTTTTGCCAAATTGTACCAATTGTTAAAAAGTTC
Organism: Alphaproteobacteria bacterium; assembly: GCA_016285415.1. Lineage (GTDB taxonomy): Bacteria > Pseudomonadota > Alphaproteobacteria > Rs-D84 > Rs-D84 > Enterousia. The sequence goes on from JAEEQU010000055.1 coordinate 3,367, forward strand.
TCTTTTTTCTTTGATTGTCATAAGATACCCCTTGTGTTGTTAGTATAGTATCACAAAAAATAGAATTGGCAAATATTTGTTGGGCTGTGGCTTTATTAATCATTTGTGATGGTGTACTACATTGTAAAATCTTCGCCCAGGTAAACCTTTTTTACCATTGGGTCGCGGATGATTTCACTGCTGGTGCCATGTTTCAAAATTTTACCATCGTGCAGAACATAACTGCGGTCGGTAATGCCAAGTGTTTCGCGCACATTGTGGTCGGTTATAATCACGCCTAAACCGCGATTCTTTAATTGCGACACCAAACTACGAATTTCATTAACGGCGATTGGGTCAATTCCGGCAAATGGTTCGTCCAGCAATATGAATTTTGGATCATTGGCCAATGCACGCGCAATTTCAACACGGCGGCGTTCACCACCCGACAATGATGTCGCTGGACTGCGTCGCAGGTGCGAAATAGAAAATTCTTCTAGCAGCGCATCCAATTTTTGTTGTCTTTTTTTACGACTTGGTTCAACAATTTCCAAAATTGCCATAATGTTTTGTTCAACGTTCAGACCACGGAAAACGCTGTTTTCCTGGGGTAAATAGCCAATATGCAAACGCGCACGCTGATAAAATGGCAGATGGGTAATATCTTGGGAATTTAAAAATATTTGTCCCCCCGTTGCATTTAACTGGCCCGTGATGCAATAAAACGCCGTCGTTTTACCGGCCCCGTTCGGTCCCAATAATCCAACCGATTCGCCCTGGCGCGCAATCAGTGATATGTCGCGCAGAACCATTCTTTTGCCATAAGATTTTGACAGGTGTTCAACCCGTAATTCAGATTGCTTCATATTCGTATCACCAATTCTTCTGTTTGAATTTCTTGTTCTTGGTCTGTTTTTATGCGGACATTTTTAATTAACTTAATCGTCTTTTTTGCACGATTAAATTCGGCGTTTGCCGCAGAAAATACGACCTTGACCGGTTTGCCGTCTTTGGTTTTTGTGGTGAATCCCGAAACAGTATCCAAATAAATTACATCGGGATTATCATATTTTTGATGCCCAGTCGCCGCGTTTATTTTAAACGGACCGCCGTTGGCATCAACACCACTGAACGATGCACCAGACATTTTGAATTGATTGCTGATTACATCGCGCATATTTATCGCAGATATGGGTGACCATAATAATTGCTTGGTAAATAATGCACCCGCAACCAATGCCGCAACCATAACCAAACCCCATCCAGTAAAGAAAAACTGCCACAGGCGTTGCCAACGTTTGTGCTTGCTGATGATTATAAAATTGCGTTTGCTTTTGGTCATCTTGGTCATATGTTAGACGACAATAAAATAAAAAGCAATTTTTTATATTTGTTCAATTTGTTTTTTTATGATATAATCTGTCAATAAGAGAGAGTGCAATAATGAAAAAATTTGCTGCTATTTTTGTTGCGTTAATCATTGTGGGTGAAGTGATGTCCGCATTTGGCGCCGCAAATGTATTGGTGCCGAAAAAGGCAAGTTCTGTGGCAAAGCGCGAAACGGAAACATCGGTGACAGGCCTTGGGGGCAGTTTATTACCAACCGCACTTGGTGTCGTTGGAAACGTTATGGCATTGAACAAGCAACAAAAAGAATTGGTTGCAGAATGTGAACCAACCAGCAGAGAAATTTCGTTTGTTAACAATCTTGTGAAAGAGTGGGCAATCGCAGGCGCACCAAATCCGTTCTTGATGGGAACATTTGGAAATGTGTACGCGTGCGACGGTGAGCGCTATGAAGATGTTATGAGTCATGCAGATTCTTCGTTGGATGTTGTGAATTTATGCTATGACGCATTTACCGATGCCGAGGCACGTGGCGCCGTTTGGGCCGGATATCCAAAGGCCGCTGTTGCAAGATATTGTCCCGACGGTAGTGGCACATGTGCGGCAAATAAACAAAAGAAAGTAACAAATTTGTACGAAATATTTAATGCAATTGATTTTGACGAAAAAGATTATACCAAGGCCGAAGCAACCCAGGCAAATGCGTTGTTGGAAAAATCAGCCAAATGTTCTGGTTCAAAATTGGCGGCGAAACGGTTGGAATCTTTTGGTACATTTGTGACCAGTACCATTGGTGGTTTGGGACAAAAAACAAATACTGCATCTGTGATGCAAAGTGTTTCGGGAGCCATGGGCAGTTCGGGACTTGGCGGACTGGTGGGTAGTTTTGGCGGAATTGCGGGTCAATTGCTGGATAGATAATCTTTTGAACGTAAACCGTGTTTAATCATATTTTTTTACTTTACTAAAATTTGCAAAATGCGTATAATAGTTTCAACAAAGGGTAAGAGAAAGGATATTCCTATGAGAAAGCAATCAGATGTATCGGTGTTTGTAATTA